>CAYLVC010000165.1:0-6800 GCA_964387005.1 uncultured Dehalococcoidales bacterium
ACCGCACCGCCGGAAAAGACTGGCCGCTGTTCGGGAAGTAGACGGGGGTAAACATTATGCCTCGTTTTTCAGGATTTTGCGCAGTTTGTTGATTAACGGCGGAATATCTTGAGTAATAATAGTCCAGATGATATCCAGGTCCACCTCAAAATATCCGTGAGCAAGCCGATTTCGCGTACCGCTTATTTGCTCCCAGGGGATATCGGGATAACGTTGCTGTAATTCATCCGGGATATTGCGCGAGGCTTCACCCAGCATTTCTATCAGATGGATAACAGCCGTTGCCAGAATCTCATCTGAATCCAGGTCTTCCCGGTTCTTATCCCGGGTAAAACGAACTGCTTTTTCAGCGAAATCCAACATATGATGTACACGGAGAATAGAATCCTTATTTGGAGGTACACTCATATTTCACCCTGGCTTCTCTGATTACCTGATCGCGAAAATAACGGCTTAAATCAGCTGCGGTACGCAGATCTACCCGCCGTCCCAGCATATCTGAGAGCTCTTTTTCCAACCCTACTATAGCAAAACCGGGAACATGACCGGTTTCAAATTCCACCAGGATATCAATGTCACTTTCCGGACTAAAGTCATCCCTCAGTACAGAACCAAATAAAGACAATTTATTTATGTGATTGCGGCGGCAAAAAGAGTCCAGTTGCTTTGATTCTATAGTAAAACGAGTATCGATTTGTCCATCTGGAGATTCCGCGTATTTTTGTCTCTTTTCACTGATTTTAATGGCTATACCCTGAAGCTCAACGAAGACAGGATGATCTTTATTGGCCTGATAGAGTTTTTGTTTTCCAGAAGTGACTGCAACCAGCAGACCCATTTTTTCCAACCGCACCAGTTCACGGCTGACATTGGTCGAGTCCTCTCTAAGCAGCTCTGCCAGCTGACGCACAAAATAGCGCTCGTCAGAATGGGTATAAAGCCACCCCAATACTCTGGCTCGAAGCTTTGAACCGAACAAACCGGATAACAAATCGCCGTTATTTGTAGTATTGTTTACTGCCATTGCAGTATATTATACTGCAATTTTACAGTAGTCAAATAATACTTGAGCCCCAGCAAGCTGCACGGCCAACCGGGGCTCAAAAAGGGTTAATTGACAGGTAAACTCCTGTTTGCTGCGTTTACTGTTTCTTTTTAGCTTCTAAATCAGCTATTTTCTTGGCCTCGGCTTCAGCTTTAATAAGGCTATCCTTGTCCCGCCAATCCTGGTGCAGGGCTTTCTGCCAGGCTGCTTTGTCATCCCTGGCCTGTGCCCGGGCGATAGCATCCTTCAAAACCTGGGGCACCGGTTCCCCCTGGGATTCCAGTTTGATCTTGAGATTGATCAGCGCCCTGGGTGTGCGGGCCATTCCCTTGCCCTCGGCCCTCTCTCCGTGCTTGACCGGCTTTTCTTCATCCTTGGGACGCGAGCCGGGAGGAGCGATAACCCAGGTATCTTCACAAGCCTGGGTAAAGCCCTGGATATCGCGGGTATGGTGGATGGCTTTCTTGATATTGGTCAGCGAAGTGAATGTGAGATCCGCATTGTCGGCTACCCGGTTGGCGTAAGCGAGTGTCTCTCTTTCCAGTGTTTCGTAATCAGGATATATCCGGTTGACGAAGTGATACTCTTTGCATTCGCGGGCTGTCAGGAAGCGGTGCTCATAAATGATTTCCATCATCTTGCGGGGGCCGAAATCCCAGGTTCCGGGATCGCACTGCCCGACTTCGGTCAGGAAAAGGGCGTCTTCGGTGGCGAACACAATGTCCATCACACCGGCCAGGAAAAACCCGCCCCAGACGCAATAACCGTGCACCATGGCAATAGTGGGTTTATAGACACGATGGAATTTATGCAGGTGCATCTCCTGGAGAAAATACTTGTGCTGCTCTCCATAGTGGCGCCAGGCTTCTTTTTCAGAGCCGTAGTCTTTGATCAACTGCTCGGGAGTCCGTCTGTCAGCCATCATGGGAGCTGATTCGGATGTGAGTCCGAAAGCGTCATGCCCGGCAGAGAAGCAGGGTCCATTTCCGGAAATAACCAGCACCTTGCAGGCCGGGTCGGCCGCAAACCGCTCTATGGCGTTCTCTATCTCACCATACATGGGATGGCTGATGGCATTTTTGTACTGCGGTCTGTTAAGTATAATCCGGGCGACCCTCCCCGGTTGATAGATGATTCCCTGATATTCTTTGTACTCCAATGTGATCCTCCTTTATTGATGCATAAATAAAATTGGTTCCGTTCCCCACCAGATTCTTCGCCCCGATGGAGTTAAAGGAGCATCGGGTCTCCAGAATGACACCATTTTCAGTGTTTATGAGTGGCGCCACAGGAATTTCCGGGAAAACATTTACTTAAGTGATACTTATATTTTAGTATTAAATTTCCGGATGGAAAGTACGGGATTATTCGAATACACCGTCCTGCATCAGGCTGACGAACTCCTCATCCTTCATTCCCAGTATTTCCGTACAAATCTGCTCGGTATGTTCGCCCAGCAGGGGACTGGGAGAATAGGGTTGTGAGGGAGTAGCGGAGAGCTGGAAGCTTTCACCCAGATGCGTAAATTGTCCCATTTCGGCATGGTCTATCTTCCAGAGGAGGTTGCGCTGCTTGAGCTGGGGGTCCTCGTAAATATCCGCCGTATTCTTGACCACACCGGCGGAGACACCGGCGTCCTGAAGCCGGGTCATTACCTCTTCCGCCGTAAACTGCACCGTCCACTCGCTGACCAAATTATTCAGTTCTTCCTCATTCTTTTTCCTGGCCGCCAGTGTTTCAAAGCGGGGATCGGAGATATAGTCCATCCTGCCGATGACCTGGCAACAACTGGTCCAATCCTCATCCGAGCCGACGGCAATGGCGCACCAGCGGTCGTCTCCCTTGCAGCGGTAGACTCCATGAGGGGCCATGTAAGGAGAGGAGTTGCCGATCCTGACAGGCTCCCGGTGGTTAGAAACATAGTCCAGTATGGCGGGCAGCATAAAATACTGAGCTGTTTCGAACTGAGAGACCTCCAGGTATTGTCCCCGTCCGGTCTTGTTGCGGTGATCCAGGGCTGCCATGAGAGTCGACACGGCAAAACGGGGGCTAATACAGTCGGTATAGGCCGAAACGCCGATAGGCAGGGGTTCTTTTCCCTGCCAGCCGATAAAATTGTTCAACCCCGCAATGGGCGCCAGCACCATGCCGAAAGCGGGCAAATTGGCATATGGCCCGGAGGAACCGTATCCGCTCTGCCGGAGCATGATAATATCCGGTTTAATCTTTTTCAATTCATCGTAGGTCAGACCCCATTTTTCCATGTTGCCGGGTGTGTAATTCTCCATGAATACGTCAGCTTTAGCCACCAGTTTCTTGACCACTTCCATGGCGCCGGGGTGGCCCATGTTCAGGGAAAGACTTAATATATTAGTATTAAAATGATTAAAATAAGCCCCGCGGTTGACCCCCGGCTTATTATCCTTATAGGGTGAGGATGTACGCATTGTACAGGGCCTTTTGCTGGTCTCAACTCTTATCACGGTTGCTCCGTGATCGGCCAATAATTTCATGGTCAACGGTCCTACCACCGCCCAGCAAAATGCCAGGACCGTGATGCCGCTTAATGCTCCATTCCTTTTAGTCGCTTCCACTGCTATCACCTCTACTAATTCACTCTTGCAATTAAGCTTGCTGATACATTATTAAAACTTATATACAAAATCATTTTTATCACTGACGTCTTGATTGCGAATTAGACTAAATTATTCCAGCCTGTTTATAAACCGCCAGGTCTTCGGCAGACAGGCCGATCCGGGAATATATTTCAACATTGTGTTCCCCGATTAATGGTGCCCGGAACTTGATGGAAAGGTCCTCTTCCGAAGACAGGATGAACTGCCGCGGATAGACCAGGCTCTTGCCGGCCTCTGGGTGTTCGATTTCCTTCCAGAATTGACGGGCATTGAGACACTCGTCATTCAACAGGTCGCTTATACTGGAGAGGGGTCCGATGGATACCCCCCGCGGTACCGCCCCTTTTAGCAGGTCTTTGCCGGTATGACTCAGGAAGAACCTGCCCACCGGGCCGGATATCTGGTCCATGGTCTCGCGGGTTACAGTGAACATATCAAAGGTGTCCCACTCCATGTGGAGTAAAAAGTCGGTGGCCATGCCTTCGCTGTCCATCCATTCTACCAGCGCCTTAAGCGATTTGGCGCCCGTCCGGCCTCCGATCACATTAAAAAACAAATAGCCGTCTTTGCACTTCCAGACCTGCCGCTGTCCCACATCCTTGCTCATTCCTGCCCTGAAGGCCCCCGCCCGGCGCAGAATGCCTTTGTTCAGTTCCCAGACAGGTATGGCGTTGGCCTGGAACCAGCCGGCGCTCTGCTGCATGGAGACATCCACCTGCTGTCCTTCTCCAGTCTTTTCCCTGTGGTAGTAGGCAATCATGGAGCCAACGGCAGCATCCGCTCCGGCGTGCATACTGGCCTGGGGCATGCTCATGTGTACCGGAGGACCGTCGGATTCACCCGTCTGGTAAAGGGTGCCCGTCATAGCCATGACGGCAATATCCGAGTATTTATATTCGCTGTAAGGCCCGGTCTGGCCGAAGGGCGTAATGGAGGTAAAAATCAGACCTTTTTTCAGGCTGCTGAGGGCTTTATAACCCAGTCCCAGGCTGTCCAGGTATCCGGGATCAAAAGACTCTATGACAAAGTCCGCAGTCTGCACCAGCCGCTTAAAAAAAGCCCGGCCGTCCGCTGTCTGGATATCCAGCGTAACACCTTTCTTATTGGAATTATAGGCAAACCAGTACAGGCTTTTTTCGGGATCAGCCTGATCGTCCATGAAAGGCCCGATCCTGCGGGCAGGGTCGCCCCCCGGCTGCTCTATCTTGATTACTTCCACTCCCAGGTCGGCCAGGATCTTGCCGCAGAGAAAGCCTTTTTCATCAGTTAAGTCCAGTGCCCGGCATCCATTCAGCATTTCTTCACCTCGATCGCATAATTGGCATACATCCTCTTCAGCCCCTTATTTTACTCTCTTCCAAATATCACGTCATTGCGAAGCTTCTATATCTTCTCCAAAGTAATCCAAAACCTTTTCTATGTGTTCAGGGAAGATACTCCGCACAGCCAGTACCATTCACCGGGCAGCGGCCTTATTCAGTCCTTAAAATGCGTTACACAGCACTTAGATTGCTTCAGAGGAGGAAAGGTCTTTCGCAACGACGATATTGTAACAAGTGCCATTGTATCAGCAAACTAATGGTCCTTCTCCATCCCGGCTTTTACTGGTTTCTTTCGATTTGCTCAATTCGACCAACCTGCTATTCGGCTCAAAGCAGAAACCATATTATTCTCAAACTATCTTGTTCTATATTTCCTTCAAATGTTTTTTAATAATCCTCAGGGCCTTCGCCGGTTCCACCTGTCCCAGCAAGCCCACTGCATACAGAATATAAAGCTCATCGATCAAAAACCGGGGCTCTTTAGGCTTGAGGACAAGGGGGTTCTCCTTTTGATACAACGCCCCCTCCAGTACCTGCCTGGGGCTGTGTGAGAAGATAATGGGGCCGCCCGTGCCGATAACCGTTTTCACACCGGTAAAATCCTTCCCGTGCTGGATCATCATCTCCCCCGACGGCCCATAGACTATCTCCAGCCTGCCGACATGCTGGTCCATGGCTACCTCCACAGCAACGCGGGAGAGGAGTATATGACTGGCAATTTCGTTCCCATCTTCCGGCAATTTACCCCGGCAAAACTGCTCTATAATTTTATCAAAATCCAGGGGATTTTCCCGGCCTTCGCAAAATTTACGCAGGGTATCTATATTATGTTTCAGACCCAGATTTCCTTCAACTGTACGTTTCACGTAGGGCTCGGGCAGGGTATTAACCAGGGTAACCGAACCCGTGGCGGGATTGCCTCTGGCAATCGAATGTACATCGGTAGTTGCCCCCCCGGGATCTATCACAATAAGCTCGCCCAGTCCCGGTTCGTCCTTGCAGCCGTTAGCCATCAGTTTAACCGCCTCAAGAACAGCGGAGGGAGTCGGCATTACCACGTCATGGATAATGGCCTGGACTTTGGCGATACCCTTGGCCTTGATGATGTTCTTCAGGAATATCTCCCGGATTTCCCGGTTGCAGGGCTCCACATCCAGCACCCCTATTTCCGGCATGACATTGCGGGTAAAGATGACCTGTTTGTCCGTGCCCTTGAAAGTATCCTCTATGGTATCGTAAGTCGCCTTGTTACCGGCTACGATGATATTGCCTATCGCAGGACCGCAGGCGGCCAAAAGCCCCGCGTTATGCACGATTACCTGTTCATCCCCGCCATCCGTTCCGCCGCAGAGAAGGATTATGTCCGGAGACAGCCGTTCTATCTCCGCGATTTCATGCCTGGTGAGTTTATAGGAAAAGCAGCCGACCACCTTGGCGCCGGCTCCCAGTGCGGCATGATTGGCAGCTTTGCTGGTCAGGTCCGGAACAAAGCCCACGCATACCATTCTTAAACCGCCGGCAGCGCTGCTGCAGGCCAGCGCTTCTTTCTTTTCCAGGTCAGTTATTGCAGTCATGGCGGATATCTGCTTCAGGGCTTCCTGCAAACCCAGGGTAACGTCAGTATCCACCGTAGAAGGTACTTTAACCGCTGATAGGACGTCCTCCCGATCGAGGTCAACTGCTACAACCTTGGTGTAAGTGCTTCCGAAATCGATTAACAGTCTGATATTGTCCAACAGCTCTCTACTTGCCCTTCGCTTTCAGGTCTTCCCTGAGGTCCTTGATGGCGGTCTCCAG
>CAYLVC010000166.1:0-5619 GCA_964387005.1 uncultured Dehalococcoidales bacterium
CACTTGTCAACCATGTGCCCGGTTTATTTTGTCTATATTGTACCCGGTTTGTACCAAAAAAGCCCCTCTCCCTTTTGGGGAGAAGGGCATGAAAACCAGCTTAAAAGAGGACGGGGGCAAATCTACTCGATAGTGTTGAGAAGGTTAGCCATTTCGATAGCGGTACTGGCGGCTTTGGCGCCCTCATTGCCCTGTTTGGTGCCTGCCCGTTCGATAGCCTGTTCCAGCGTGTCAGCGGTGATGACGCCGTAAATTATGGGCAGACCGCTGTTCAGTCCGACCTGGGCGACTCCTTTGGTGACTTCAGCGGCGATATATTCGAAATGGGGAGTACCGCCGCGGATAACTGCGCCAAGACAGATAACGGCATCATAACGCTTGGTGGTGGCCATTTTTTGAGCTGCCAGCGGGATTTCAAAAGAGCCCGGCACCCAGGCTACTTCGATGTCATCCTCGTTGACGCCGTGACGCAGCAGGGTGTCCTCGGCTCCTTCCAGCAGTTTATTGGTGATCAAATCATTGAAACGAGCGACTACGATTCCGAACTTCAATCCCTCGCCCAGAAGCATCCCTTCAAAGGTCTTGTTAACTTTCATGGCTGTCCCCCTTTTTACCTTATTCCAGGTAATTATTTATAACATCCTGATATCGCCTTCCTGCTACCCGCTTTCCTCCTGCTATTGGGGAGAAGTCTCTCTTCGAAGGAGAGGACTAAAGTGAGGGATTTACTGGATTCCGGCTTCCGCCGGAATGGACGTATCAGAGTATTTTCAGTTTTTAAAACACGTTACTTGGGAAACTCAAGTATATGTCCCATTTTGTGTTGTTTGGTTTCAAGATAGCGGCGGTTGTGGGGATTCGGCGGGATCACCACGGGTACTGTCTCCACTACCTTCAATCCATGTCCTTCCAGGCTTATAATCTTTTTAGGGTTATTAGTCATCAGGCGGAGTTCATGTATTCCCAGGTCGGACATGATCTGTGCGCCTACTCCGTAGTCGCGCAGGTCGGGGGCAAAGCCAAGCGATTCATTGGCTTCTACGGTGTCCATTCCTTCATCCTGGAGAGCGTAGGCTTTGATTTTGTTATGAAACCCGATGCCGCGTCCTTCCTGCCGCATATAGATTACAACCCCTCTTTTTTCTTTGGCGATGGATTTCAATGCCAGGGCAAGCTGTTCTCCGCAATCGCAGCGCAGGCTGCCGAAAATGTCACCGGTAGCGCATTCACTGTGGACCCTGGCCAGCACAGGTTCAGGTGTGCTGACATCTCCCATAACCAGGGCAATATGTTCCGCCGGATCGACATCACTCTTAAATGCGATGGCAGTGAATTCTCCGTATTTGGTGGGCAATCTGGCTGTAGCTACCCGGTGGACCAGTTTTTCATGGCGCGAACGGTAAGCTATAAGATCGGTGACGCTGATAATCTTGATTCCGAATTTTTCAGCCATGACCGTCAACTGCGGCAGGCGGGCCATGGTACCGTCGTCATTCAGTATTTCACAGATCACGCCTGAGGGGTAGAGGCCGGCTAATTTAGCCAGGTCGATTATGGCCTCTGTATGTCCTGCCCTGACCAGCACACCGCCGTCTTTGGCCCGCAGTGGGAACATATGGCCGGGGTAGACCAGGTCGCCGGGTTTGGTTCCGGGGTCAATAACGGTGAGTACCGTTTGGGCGCGGTCGGCGGCTGAAATACCCGTACTGACCTTATGTTTGGCTTCGACCGAAACCGTAAAAGCCGTGGTAAAACGCGAGGTGTTTTTACTTACCATCATAGGGATGCCCAGTTCATCCAGCCGCTGACCGGTAAGTGGGAGGCAGATTAAACCCCGTCCGTATCTGGCCATGAAGTTGATGGCTTCCGGGGTGACTTTTTCGGCTGCGATGGCCAGATCACCCTCATTTTCTCTGTCTTCATTATCAACGATAATAAGGAACTTGCCCTGTTTTAAATCCTGTATTGCCTCGGGAATATTAGATAGTGTCATTGTTGCCTCCAAAATACCTCTGATTAAGAAAGGTCTAAAACCCGTTTTCTTTTAAAAACTCGAGCGTAAGATTAGAACGCTGGGATTTCATGAATTGTTCGGCGTATTTGGCCATAATATCTATTTCAAGGTTTACCAGGTCGCCGGTTTTGCGGCTGCCCAGGTTGGTATGTGTTCTGCTGAATTCCACCACCGATATCTGGAAATAACGGGCTTCCCTGGCGGTGATGGTAAGGCTGATGCCGTCGATAGCAATAAAGCCCTTTTCCACCAGGTAACGCATAATCTCATCCGTTGTTTCAATACGGAAAATGGTTGATACGCCATCCGGTGTAATGGCAATTATCCTTCCCGTCCCGTCGACATGGCCCTGTACCAGGTGACCGCCCAGTTCTCCCCCCAGCAGCATAGGCCGTTCCAGGTTAACAGGGTCGTTGGGTTTAAGACCGTTCAAACTGGTCCGTTTTACGGTTTCCGGGCTTAAATCGACGGTGAAACTGCTTGAGGTAAAGCTAATTACGGTCAGGCAGGCGCCGTTAACCGCCATACTGCCGCCCAGCTGGATACCTTTCAGTATCTCACCGGCATTGACGGTGAGTTTATCCGGCAGAAGTAAGGCGACTCTGCCCACCTCCGCTACTATTCCGGTAAACATACCCAGTCCTTAACGTATCCGGTCACCATAATATCCTGGCCTGCGCTTTCCACTTTTACCCGCTTTAATCTCGTGCAGTCGACCAGTTTTTCACTGCCTTTCCCGGCAACAGAAGGTCTGGCTTCTTCGCCGCCGATGATAATCGGAGCCAGGAAGGCAACTACCTTGTCTACCAGGTTGCTGTCAAATAGTGATCCAAGCAGTATTCCGCCGGCTTCCACCAGAACGCTGGTGATCTGCCTGTCTCCCAGCAATTTTATCAACTGTTTTAAATCGATTATCCCATCAGTGGAAGGGAGTTCAATGATTTCGGTTTCGGTCCCGGCCAGAATGCTTCTGGATTCGGGCTTGAGGGAAGTACCCAGCACCAGCAGTGTCTTCCCCGGTTCGGAGAAGATCCTCGAAGTAAGAGGAGTACGGCCCATTCCGTCCACGATAATTCTGAGGGGCTGTTTATGGGTTATTCCCCCTTTAATCGCCAGCCTGACCGTCAGGTGTGGGTCATCGCTGATTACGGTATTGGCCCCGGTCATAATAGCATCGGAAATATAGCGTATGTGCTGTACCTGTTTGCGGGCTGCTTCACCCGTAATCCACTTCGAATCACCGCTATGGGTGGCTATTTTGCCGTCAAGACTGGCTGCGAACTTGACTGTGACCATGGGCAGACCTGTGGTGATATATTTAATGAAGGCTTCGTTCAGTTCCGCCGCTTCTGCGGCATGGCTGCCCGCGAAAGTCCTGATACCGGCCTGCTGGAGTTCGATCTGCCCCTTGCCTGCCACCAGCGGATTGGGATCGAGCATGGCAAAATGCACCTCGGCAATGCCGGCTGAAATAATCGACCTGGTACAGGGTGCAGTCCGGCCATGATGGCAACAGGGTTCGAGAGTGACATAGAGGTTTGCACCCTTTGCTTCACTCCCAGCCTGTTTAAGCGCCACTATTTCCGCATGATCAGAGCCCGGAGGCTGAGTATAACCCTTTCCGATAACGACGCCGTTTTTTACCAGAACGGCCCCTACGGCCGGATTCGGGCTGACCTGCCCCTGGGCAAGCCTGGCCAGAGATAGAGCAACTGCCATATAGTCCATATCCAGTCCATTCTAACATCTATATTTTAGACACTGCAAATGAAAGGGGTGGGGTGGAGGATGGCGTTTTTGTCCATCGATTATGGTAAACTTTAAGAATAAATGAATATAGTGTATGCTTATTTGTAATAATTCCTTCCAGTAATAGTAACCACATTCCGAGTTGAGAAAGGAGTTTATAAGTATGTCTGTGGCGATTATATACCGAGATGAGTTGAAGGAATACGATTTTGGTCCCGGGCACCCTTTTCACGGCAGGAGATACGGTTCATTTATGCAATTATTGGGCACTCGGCTGCCTGAAGGCGACAATTACCGTGTTCTGGCGGGAGAACCAGCCTGCGAGGATGATCTTCTGAAGATTTGTGATGAAGACTACATCCGGTTCAACCGTGATTATTATCAGGCAGTTCATGCAGGCTGGGTCTCATACTATGAAAACTTCAGCCGGTATCAGTCGCCGGACAACAAGCCGGTTGGAATAGCCGGGAATGTAGAGGAGGCTGCCAGGCTCATTGTAGGGCAGGCGAAGTTGGCCTGCGATCTGGTACAGAGTGGAGAATACACCAGGGTGATTTCGGTCGGTGGGGGCATGCACCATGCCAAGCAACGTTTCGGGGAAGGTTTTTGTATTTATAATGATGTGGCCTTTGCGGCTTTGTATTTACAGGAGAAATACAAACTCGAGAGGATAATGGTGCTTGATTCCGATGCCCATGCCGGAAACGGCACGGCCGAGTATCTGCGCGGTAATCCCGGGGTTCTATTTGTTGATATTCACCAGGACCCTCAGACAATCTATCCCGGGACAGGTTTTGTGGCTGACATCGGTGCGGAAAAGGCCAGGGGGTTAACGGTTAATATCCCGCTGCCTGTACATGCCGGCAATGCCTCATATCTGATGATCTTCGACCATATTATTTTGCCTCTGGCCAGGGAGTTTAAACCCCAGGTAATCATACGCAACGGGGGTTCAGACCCGCATTTCAATGACGGACTGACTAATCTGGGTTTGACGATTGCCGGATTCCGGCTTATCGGTGACCGGGTAAGGGAAATGTCCGAGGTTTGCGGGGGCAGAGTGATTGACCTGATAGCTTCCGGATATAATGAAAAAGTCTTACCTTATGCCTGGCTTTCTCTGGTAAGCGGGGTGGCTGATTTTCCCATTATCGTAGAAGAGCCGGGGCAGATACCGCCCCAATATGAGCAGGACCTGGTAATCAACGACACTGAAATGATGCTGGATGAGCTGAAGAAGTATCAGCGCCCTTACTGGAAGTTCCTGAGCCAGTGAGGCGGAAGCTGCCAGTGTCAGTTGAAAACGGAAATTGATCCGGCATGAAATACAGGGCTGTTATATTTGATCTGGACGGAACGCTGTTAAACACACTGGCAGACCTGGCCGGTTCGGTCAACCGCGGGCTGGCTTTAATGGGTCTGCCGCAGCACGAAGTAAGAGCTTTCAGGTATTTTATTGGTGACGGACGGGAGGAAATGGCCAGCCGGGCGCTTCCTCCCGATAAACGTGATTCGGCCGTTCTCAACCGGCTGGTGGAATTCATCAACCGGGATTATGCTCTGCACTGGAGCGATCATACCTGCCTTTATCCCGGAGTCAGCGTCTTGCTGGATGAGTTAACCCGGCGCCAGATAAAACTGAATATCCTTTCTAACAAACCCCATGAATTTACGCAGGAGATGGTAACGCGGCTTTTAGGTGCATGGCAATTCGAAACAATTTTCGGGGCCTTGCCCGGGGTGCCAAAAAAGCCGGACAGCACCCAGGCATTAAGTATCGCCCGTTCACTTGAAATACCTCCCTCAGAATTTGTTTACCTGGGTGATTCGGATGTTGATATGAAAACCGCCGTTGC
>CAYLVC010000166.1:5719-6782 GCA_964387005.1 uncultured Dehalococcoidales bacterium
TTTACACGAAAACGTGTAAAAATGAACGCTAATGACAATAAAAGTTCTGAATACAAGGGTAATTTCACAGATTGCTGCCGGTGAGGTGGTTGAAAGGCCTGCTTCCGTAGTCAAAGAACTGGTGGAGAATGCGCTGGATGCCGGTTCCAGCCAGATATCGGTTGAGGTCAGGAATGGGGGTACAACCCTGATCCGTGTAGTGGATAACGGACTGGGTATAACGGATGAGCAGACCGAGCTGGCTTTTGAGCGACACGCCACCAGTAAAATAGACAATCTGGATGATTTTCAGCGACTCTCGACCCTGGGATTTCGGGGAGAAGCCTTGCCCAGCATTGCAGCCGTAGCGCAGGTGCAGATGCAGACCTGTGCCAGGGGAGAGAACTCCGGAACCTTGCTGGAGTTGGAAGACGGCAACATAATAAAGCATGAAAGACAGGCCCGCTCCCCCGGTACAACCATCACGGTAAATCATCTCTTTCGCAAGGTCCCCGCCCGCCTCAAGTTCTTGAAGTCCGAGAATGCAGAGACAGGACGAATAGCTGATATTGTCAGCCAATATGCCCTGGCATATCCGGAGGTCAAGTTCACACTGACGGCTGACGGCAGGACCTCTCTGCGCACTCCCGGCAGCGGCAGGCTGATTGAAAGCATCGAGGCGGTTTACGGGCCGGAAGTGGCCCGGAACATGCTGGAATTGGACTCACAGAACGAAAAATGGTCGCTTATGAGCAGTCCGCTGGAAGTCAATGGCATGGCAGGTTCACCCCGGGTATCCCGTTCCAGCCGTGAATACATCAGCCTCTTTGTCAACCGCCGCTGGGTTAACAGCCGTTCAATCGCCTATGCGGTTGAAGAGGCATATACCGGCCTGTTGATGCAGGGCAAACACCCTGTTGCGGTGATAAGTTTGACTTTACCGTCAGGTATGATCGACGTTAATGTTCACCCCGCCAAGACCGAGATAAAATTCCAGGATGAACGGGCGGTTTTTGCGGCGGTGCAGAAAGCGGTACGCAGCGTGCTGGTACAATCGACGCCTGTTCCCCAAATCGAGGAGTCC
>CAYLVC010000167.1:0-6782 GCA_964387005.1 uncultured Dehalococcoidales bacterium
GGAGGCAGTATCCTGCAATCTGACGGCATCGCGCAGCATCAGCTTGGCCTGCTGGAGCTGAATGTTGGCGTTATCAATCTTGTCCTGGATCTTTTGAACATCGGTCTGTTTGTATAAAGCATATGTGGCGCTGTCCAGGGCTGCCCGGGCAGAGGCGACTTTATTTTTAGCATCGGTCACAGATACCTCGGCCTGTTCCACGTTATGTTCGGCTTTCAGCAAGTTGTTTTCGGCCTGGGTGACCCCTGATTTAGCCTGAGAGAGGCTGTGCATGGCAGAATCAAGGGCGTACTGGGAGGAAACAATCTGGTCCTGCCAGTCCTTGGTATCGGCTTTAACCAGTACCTGCCCCTGTTCGACAATAGCGCCTTCAGCAATCAGAACTTCGGAAATCTTGGCATAGGAAGCCTGTGAGACCAGACCTGTTTGCCCGAAGGACAGCTCCTGCTTGTTTTTGAGAGAGAGATTGCCGGTACCGGTGACGATAATTGAAATACTGCCCCGCTGTACCGTGGAAACCTGGGGTTTGGGTGCAACGGTAGCAGCAGGATTCCCCCCACAACCGGTAGTCAACAAAACCATTACGCCCACCAGGGCAATTGCCAGGAGAGTTTTCAAGACCTTAATCATTTCAGCCTACACCTTCAGATTTTTTTCGCTACTTTCAAAGCCCCCTACAACACTAACAAGCAATTGTTAAGAAATTATTAAAGATAGAGGATTCAGTCTTAATGATACTATAAAAAAAACGGCGAATACAACTTGAATGACAAACACAACCCTAATTCAGGTTTAAGCGTCTTATAAGTTAAGATTAGCCTGAAACAATACCAGATATGATACAGACGGTAGCAAGAGCGGTTCGGGATTATCCCAGCTTCACCGCAGGCTTTTCCGAACGTCAGGTTGTCTACTCTTTTATGCCCAGTATGCCCGATTTTGAATCCATGTAGCTGTCACTCTGGAGAAATAAACTGGCTCCGGCAGGTTTGGTGGAAGGAGTCGCTGTGGGGGTAGAAGCCGCAATTGCGGCCGCATTAGCAGCAGCAGCCGCAGGCGTGGCACCGGTCAGCACATGGGTATTAGCATACCACAAGAAAGAATCGATCTTACCGGATTGCAGAGAGGCAAAACGCGCGCTGCTATTGACCGTGACCAGCTCAATATTAAGGTTGGCGCGGCGTCCAATTTCGCTCAAGACTGATACATTAAACCCACCGGGGACGCCGTCGGCTGCGATATAGTCCAAGGGCGGCTCGTCGCCGCTAATCCCTACTTTGAGGGTCTCAGCTCCCTTAATAACAGGGATTGTGCCACCTGAAGGTTCTCCTCCGACCGGAAGGTCAGTAATCCATTGCCGTGTCAGCTTATCCAGCGTGCCGTCTTCTTGCATAGCCCTGATTGCCGTGTTCACCCTGTCAAGCTGGGCCTGTTTTTTTAGATTGAATATAATATGAGTTGAGTATGATGTGTCTTCACTGCCGTAGATTACAAGATCGTTATTGCGCTGAGCCAGGTATCTCGCCGTAAATCGCATCGCCATTAAATAATCCACTTTGCCGCTGCGAAGCATTAGCAGGCCATCGGTCAAGCTGTCAACATAAGTTATGTTAACATCGGCATCCATATCGTGTCTATTCTTGAAAAAATATTGTATACCTTGCTGAAGCACTTCCTGGGGTTCGCTCTGGTATATGATTGCCATAATTTTACCGTTAAACTTATCATAGTAACCCTGCGGGTCAAGCTGGATTATGGCGGGTTCACTCGAACCCGGCGCCGCCGTTGTGGTGGTTATGGCCGGCTTATTACAGGCTGTCATTGAACAGATCAGCACCGCTGTTAATACTAAAACCAAGATAATTTTATGCATGATATTGTCTTTCCTCTATAACTGATTTTGGAATGAAACCGCCATATTTGAAATCAAGATGGAGCTCCAAAAATAATAGACTGTACTGTCTAAAAAATAAATGACTTCGCCGGAAAGCCGAACTTTCAAGCGGCATGTTTACTGCGGGATTTGTTTTCCTTGCCTTCTTCCTGCCCAACTGCCCGATAGAGGGTAGAAACCAGGAAGTGATTTAGGCTGAATCCTTCCTTCTCCGCCATTTCATCCAGTTTTCGGTGCAGGCTTTTTGGGATACGGACATTAAACTTACCGCTGTATTGCTTTTCACTCTCGCTTCCTGGCAAGGGAATTTCGTTGCCATCCTCGTACATCGATTCCATCCAGAGCCGGCGGGTTTCTTCAATGTTCTGATGGATTTCTTCCAGTGTCTCACCCTGAGAATAACAACCGGGAAGATCCTTGATCTCAGCTACGAATCCGCCAGTGATATCGGGGATTATGGTAAAAGGATATTTGAGTCCGAGATAATATTCAAGAGGTTTACGTTCTGTCTTAATGACCATCATATACCTCCAATCTCAACCTTTTACTCGTAAATAGTACTGTGTGTAGTGGCATTTGTCAATCCAGTTAACTCTGGAAAAAAGATGCTGGCGCCCGCCTTTGTTTTATCAGGCTTAAATTATTTCGATGAGATATAGTTCAAGCCTGCTCCAAGCCACAATAACCAACTAACTTTACTCTCAGGCATCGAAATAATTAGCATTGATTTATGGATTGAAAAATTAATGATGGCAGGTAAGCATATCATTGCATTGCACTGGTTTTGCAATTGTCATAGTATGTCACCGAGTTATTTTTTATAAAAAGAACTCATGACTAAATTTTGGGTATAGGGATCTGCTGGTGATTTTAATATTTGATCCGCTGTACCCGTTTCTACGATGTTCCCCCTGCTCATCACCACAATTCGGTCAGACATGTAGTTAACTACTCCGATATCATGAGAGATAAATATATAAGCGGTACTATACTGCCGTTGCAAATCTTTTAGCAGGTTCAGAATTTGTGCTTGCACAGATACATCCAGAGCGGAAACAACCTCATCGCAGATGATAACCTGAGGATTAACAATCAAGGCCCGGGCGATGGCTACTCTCTGGCATTGGCCGCCGCTCAACTCAGAGGGATATTTGTCGGCGTATTCTTCCTCCAGTTTCACCTGGGCCATCATGCGAGTCACTTTCCCGGCAATGAGCCTGCGGTCATGGCAGATGTTCAGGGTCAGCAAAGGTTCTCCGATAAGTTCACGGACCTTGAAATACGGATGCAGAGAACCCTTAGGATCCTGAAAGATAAACTGCACATTTTTACGGTATTGCTGGTACTCGTTTTTATTCATGGTGCGGATATCTTTCGACTTGAAATAGACTTCTCCCCGACTAGCTGCCTGCAGCCCGCCCAGTATTTCACCCAGCGTGCTTTTGCCGCTCCCTGATTCCCCGACAATGCCTACAGTCTCTCCTTCATGGATGTAAAAAGAAACGACGTTAAGGGCCAAAAACAATCTTTTAGGCTTGCCAATAACAGGCTGCCTTTCTATAACATAAGCCTTGCTTATATTCTGTCCCGACAGCAGGGCGTTAGCAGCTGAATTTTTCATTTCTCTTTCTCATTCTCATATGTCCAAATTACATCTAAAGGTATGATGTTGATCGATAGTCTGCTGTTTGATTTCATAGTTGCAAATATCCTGGCGGTAGCTGCACCTTTCTTTAAAAACACAGCCGGTGAGAGGCTGCCGCATATCAGGAACACGTCCTGGAATCTCCATCAGCCGATCGCTTTTGTTGGTATTAAGCGAAGGAATAACCTTAATCAGCGCCCGGGTATAAGGGTGCCTGGGATTATTAAACAGTTCCTGAACCGAAGCTTCCTCCATGATCTGTCCAGCGTACATCACCAAAATCCGTTGACAATAATACTGTATCAGGCCCAGATCATGGGATATCATCAATATCGAGGTGCTGTGGTTAAGATTGACTGCTCTCAACAAATCAAGTATCTGCTTCTGGACGGTGCTGTCCAGTGCGGTGGTAGGTTCATCGGCTATAATCAGACGAGGTTTAGCCATCAAAGCCATGGCTATGTTGACCCTCTGCCGCATGCCGCCGCTGAGTTGCCAGCTAAAAGAGTTTAAAAGGCGGTCGGTATCCCGGATACCGACCGCGGCGATCAGCTTGTAGGCCCGTGCCATAGCCTCTTCCCGGCTGCATTTGGAATAAAGCATATAACCGTCGGCGATCTGGTTCTTGATTTTAATCATAGGATGCAAATAAGCTCCGGTATTTTGAGGTACATACCCCATGGTGCCGCCTATCAGAGCTTTTTTAGCCTTTGCCGCCAGAGTTAAATAGTTATGCCCCAGGACGGAAAAAGCTTTAGCTTCCCAGCCAAGATTATCCGGAAGAAGATTGAGGATGGTTTTAACGGTCAGGGTTTTGCCGCTGCCGGACTCTCCCACCACACCCATAATCTCGCCTTTGTCCATATCGAAGGAAATATCATTAACCAGGATCCTGCCAGCCTGAGTTTTGATGGTTAGATGCTCAATATTGACGGTTTTCTCTTGCTCCATTTCAGCTATGACCTCCTGCGGATGAGCAGGTCATTTAACCCATCCCCTAAAAGATTGAAGCCCAGTATAGACAGCACAATGGCTATGCCCGGGGCTACAGCCAGATAGGGATACTGGAGGAAATGCTGGCGAGCTTCGTTTAGCATAAGTCCCCAACTGGCGTTGGGCGGCTGAACTCCCAGCCCAAGGAAAGATAATGAAGTTTCAATCATGATAGCCGCACCAATACAGGCGGTAAACTGGGTAATCAGCCTGGGCAATAACAAGGGCAGGTAGTGTTTGATCAGGAGGCGCGGCTTACTGATTCCATAGCTCATGGCGGCCTTTACAAACAACAAGCCTTCGCTGTCCAGGATTAAGGAATAGGTCAACCGGGCAAAGGAGGGTATCATAAAAATACTGATGGCTATAACGGCACCTTGATTTCCCTTACCCACAGCGATCACCATCATCATAGCCAGTAAGATGCCTGGAAAGGCCATAAGGCCGTCAATGGATCGCATAATTACGGCACTAACGGGTCCCTTGAGGACAGCGGCCACCGCACCCAGTAACGAACCGGCAAGCGCTCCCAGTGTCACTGCCAGGACACATACCAAAAGAATGCTGCGGGACCCATAGATTACCCTGCTTAAAATATCCCGGCCGAAATAATCGGTCCCCAGCATATGTGCTGGATTCTCCCCCGGACTCATAAATTTCAGGTTCAATTGCATATCATTGGGGGCATAGGGCATATAGATAAAGGAAAGCAGACAGAGAATGATTACCAGAGCGGTGAGGAAGATCCCCACGACCAGCTGGAACCTCCGGGAAACTACTCCAATCTTACCAGCTAACACATCACTCACCTTGCATCTGTACCCTGATGCGGGGATTGATAAACATCACCGCAATATCTACCACCAGTGCGATTATCAGTACCAGCGTTGTGATAAACATGACCAGACCCTGCAATAAAAAGACGTCTCTCTGTTCTACGGCAACCAAAACCAGCCGGCCTATGCCGGGCAGGCCAAAAACCGATTCGATGACAACTGTGCCGCCCACCATCTTTGCAAACTGGATGCCGATCACATTCAGAGGGGCAATCATAGCGCTGCGCAGGGCATATTTCACATACATGGTAAGGGAGGGCAAGCCTTTCACCCTGGCCATGTCCATAAAATCCTGGCCGAGGGCCTCCAGCATGGAGGTCCTGACTGTTCTTAACAAGATCCCCACTTCACCGATGGCCAGAATAAGACCGGGCAGAGTGATGCTCTGTAAATAAGAAAAGAAACCCTGTTCCGGGGGGACATAGCCGGCTACTGGAAACCATTTCAGCTGAAGTCCAAAAAAGAGAATACAAAGCATCGCCAGCCAAAATGCCGGCATAGCAGAACCGATTTGCATGATGGTCGTGGCAGTATGATCCACCCAGGTATTTTTTCTGATGGAGGCCAGGATACCCAGCGTAGTAGAAACGACGACAGCGATGAGGGTGGAGAATACAGCCAGCGACAAAGTAACGGGTAGCCTTTGCTGGATAAGGGAAATGACATCCTGGCCGAAGAGATAGGACCTTCCCAGATCCAGCGTTATAAAGCCTTTCAGCCATCCCAGATACTGTAAATACCAGGGGCGGTCCAATCCCATGGTAGTACGCAGCGCTGCCAGCTTTTCCGGAGTGGCATCCGCCCCCAGGATAAGCTGGGCGATATCACCAGGTATCCACAGAAGAACAAAAAAGGTAATAAGAGAGATAACCAACAGTACTTCGATGGCATGGATAATTCTGGTAAAGATATAATGAAGCATTCAATACCTCTGGATGCTCCCGTTACACCATCATTTAGCGGGTGAAATAAACATCTTTATATTCGTAAATATCGATCGGATAAATTCTGAAGCCCTCGATATTTTTTGCTTCGCCGAAGATTTTATGAGGAGTTTGTATGTAAACCACCGGCACCTTTTCAGCCAGGATCATCTGGATTTGTTTGAAGATTTCTTTTCTCTTGTCAGAATCGGTTTCTTTTGCGGATTGGTCCAATAGCTGGTCAACTTCTCCGGTAAGCAGGCTGATAAAATCCTTACTGTTAGAGCGGTAGCGCTTCAGGAAATAGCGCGAATCAAGTCGACCTGAAAGAGCAACAACGGTCATATCATATTTTTTACCGTTATAAACATCGCTTAACCACTGGCCCCATTCCATAATTACGACATTGGCGGTGATGCCTATCTTGCGCAGCTGGTCGGCGATGATCTGCCCGGTATCGACGTGAATCTGATAGGTTTTCGGCAGAGCCA
>CAYLVC010000168.1:0-6774 GCA_964387005.1 uncultured Dehalococcoidales bacterium
ACGACTGGTATGAGGCTAAAAACAATCTGGACCCCCTGGAAGCCGACTCCAATGATGATGGATTGGGCGACTATGATGAGATAACCGGCATTCCGCTGGACCTTGATGGAGATGGGACACCAAATGCCTGGGACTCTGATAATGACAATGATGGCGTTCCGGATGAACTGGACCTGTCACCTTTTTCGGTATCCACTGTCCATGAAAGCTTCACATTTCATATCGAGGGAGACGGCAGTCCTACCTATGCAGAATTCCAGTTGAGACCTGAAGATACTGATCATATGAAACTTACGGCGCAGACCTGGGACTGGCCGGATGATGACAAAGCTACCATTCAGGATCTGGATAAATCAAAGGATGACCTGCAAATAAGTCCTTTACTTGAGCTGACATTGAACCAAATGCTGGGAAATACGGATGAACTGGCGGATTATGGTATTGTCGTCACGAAAAATGATATCAGTCCCAGCGGTGAGAAGCCCTGGAGTATGGACATTCAATCACCTGTGTCCCAGGACTTTTCCGGATATAACGCTGGTGGTGGAGCCGCTATCGCTGATATCAACGGCAATGATATTCCTGATCTTCTGTTGCTCACTGTATCAGGTTATAATGGCGGATATTCAAATTCCTCGAAAGAGGTAAATGATTTCAGGTATTTTATTGCATGGGATCTCGGCGCCGATGGCCAGCCGTCGAATGGCTGGAGTGAGATCATTACAGTTCCGGGCATCAGCGCCGATACAGATGGCGGAGGCGCAGCCCTTGAAGATATCGATGGTGATGGTAGACTGGATCTTTTGTTGATGGTTATCGACTCCAGTTCAACCGGCCGGGATAATTTCAGGTATAAGGTGGGTTGGGGGTTGGGAAGCAATGGCAAAACCTCCGAATGGAGCGATGTTGAACTTGTAGGAGGAATGGGAGATTATTCCGCCGGAGGCGGGGTGGATATAGCCGATATTGACGGCAATGGCCGGTTGGATATGGTCTTGATGGTAGCAGACGATCCGAACGGTAAAAACGACTTTCGCTACAAAATCGGCTGGGACATTTACCGTAACGCCAGTCAATGTAAAGCTTCACGCTGGAGTTCCTCGAGTGCTCCCGGAACTTCTTCGGTTACTGCCGGAGGGGGGGTCGAGATTGCCGACCTGGATGCCAATGGTATTTCAGACCTGGTATTAGTGAATATCGGGAGCTCCGCAGGGCTAATGCACTACCAGTACAGGGTAGGCTGGAACCTCGATCGTGATGGCAGACCGTCCTCATGGAGCAATGTGATGACCCGGTTGACACAGAGATGGAATAAGCTTGAGCAGGACCTGAATGAAGGCGCCGGCGGAAAGAAAATATACCTCTGCCTCAAGGATACGCTTGTCAACCAGGTAAAAGTGATCAGCGGTGATTCCTCCGGCATACAACCTCCGGAGGGAGAAGGATGGTTAAAACTGGAACAGGACCTGAATGAAGGTTCCGGCGGTAAACATATTTACCTCTGCCTTAAGGATACGCTTGGCAACCAGGTAAAAGTAATTAGCGGTGATTCCACCGGCATACAACCTCCGGAGGGAGAAGGATGGTTAAAACTGGAACAAAACCTGAATGAAGGCGCCGGCGGAAAGAAAATATATCTTTGCATCAAAGAATCACTAAAAGAGCAGATTATGATATTCGGCAACTATAATAAACCGGACAACGATTATAGCAGCGGCTTTTTGAATCAGACCAGCGGCGGCGGGCTGGCCATTGCCGACATTAATCAAAATGGAAAGCCGGATATCGTTTTTATGAGTCCCGATGGCATTATGTATGCGGACAGATTTAAATATACCGTGGGCTGGGACATAGCTCCGCAGACCATCGTCTATGTTCCTCTCACGCCAGTAACCGAGAACGGTGCAACTACGGCTTATAACGGGAAGATGTTTTTCCCCGGCACAGACCAATCCCTGGATGTTGATATAGAGGCACGGCTGGTCTGGTCGGTAACCGCCAGGAGCGACTTGACCGGTATATCCTGGGATGATCGGAAGACTGTGCAGAATGGCCTTGGTTGGAGCAGCGCGGGAGGCGGAGCTGCAATTGCCGATATCAATGATAATGGTATCCCGGACCTCTTGTTGATGGCTATTGATGATCCTGAAAATCCTGATAATAATGCTTTCTGGTATTACATCGGTTGGGATATGGATGCTAAAGGCAATCCGACAAACGGCTGGAGCGAAAAGAAGAAAAAAAATGGTCTGGGCTGGAACAATGCGGGCGGCGGCGTTGAAATTGCTTTGATTAATGACAATGATATTCCCGACCTGCTGCTGATGGGTGTTGATAATGCAAGTAATAATAGCAGTTTCTGGTACTATATCGGCTGGGACTTGAACAACGAAGGTGACCCCGCCAGATGGAGCAACAAGATAACAAGCGGCACATTCAGCCTGACACGTATCTGGGAAGACAATACCTGCGGTGGGGCTGCTATCGCGGATATCAATGGCAATGGACTTGCCGACCTTGTGCTGTCTGCTATCAACGACCATGATGATTTGATCCGGTATATTATCGGCTGGGACCTGGATAGAAACAGCGGAACACCGGCCTCATGGAGTGATTGGATTCAAGGAGGAGATACGCAGTACCGCCATATCCATTATGGCGGCGGATTAGCCCTGGCGGATATCAACAATAATGGAAAAGTAGATATGCTTTTGATGTCCATCGATGACCTTCTCCTGGAAGGGCATTCTTCGACCAAACGTCAATCTATACCCACCTATTATTACAGCATAGGTTGGGACCTGGATGCCACGGGTAATGCTAATACCTGGTCAGTCCGGCATCTGGATAAACAACAGGGTCTGGGAACCAATGTCATGGGTGGAGGGGCCGCGATTGCCGATATCAATAACGACGGCCAACTGGACGTACTTTTCATGGCGATCGATGACCCTGAGGGAGAGGATGCTTTCTGGTATACCATCGGTTGGGGAATCCAGTCCGAACAACCAGTTGCCGCCCGGTATTCGGAAAGTTGTAATTTGACTGGTTTCAGCATCACCGAAAATCATGGCACCGATATTGGAGTATTCTATAATGAGGATATCAACCAGACTATAAGATGCCATGCCGCACTCCGTTATGAGTTCTTAAAGAGCGGCAACTCACTAACCCAGGCCTCGGATACACTGCCGCAGCACAATATTTCGGTAAACTCAAATATCCGGCATTTCTCGGATTTTGATACAGCGTTTAAAGAGTTGTCCTGCGAAATGCTTTCCTCCGCCCTGGACACATTCAGCACAACCAAAACTCAGCCTGTATCCATTGCTCTGTCCAACACTTCTTATTCTTTAGGCATGGACTTACAGAAGGAAGATGAATATATCCTGGTAAATGACTTCAATATAAGTTTTGAAAAAATACCTCTGATAACGTGGAAGTCCCTTAAGCTCCCCTGGTACGATACCGGTACCCGGAAGATGGTGGAAAGCGATGGTATTCTGGAAGAAGTGAAATCATGGGATTGGAGCCATGATGAAAAAACAGCGATCGCTTTACTTTTCCTTTCCTGGAGCGCCGGTGAGACATATATAACCCAATATGGTCCTTCCAGTTTAATTTGGCCTGACAAATTCATGGCTTCACTACTGGATTTGTTGAAGTATGAGAACGATATTCTGGACCATCTCAGGTTTAACCTGTGCATTCCTTTGCGCGGTTTCCTGGCTTTATCTTTCTATCCTTCCGCGTGTCTAGTGCCCAAAGTAGTAAAAGATTTCATAAGGCAGATTCGGATAAATATGGATCCTGTAAATGGTTTTGGGTTGGGTTTTTTACGGTCGGCAAAAAATGCATGGGGTGATTATTTAAAACCATTTACGAAGTCACAAAACCTCTGGAACCCTTTGAATGCTTTGTTTCGTAATAATATTGACCCTGAAAAATTGCACCCTAATGTTGAAGGACGCATTTATGCCAGGTTTTGGCTCAGGGCGAATGCATACAGGTTCGTAAGAGCGCTAAAACCAATAGGGCAGGTGATTGTTTTACTTTCAATCGCTGCCATCACAGCCGAAATGCTTTACATTTTTGCGAAGGGGGGAAATAACGCCTATAGCTTTTCGACCGGGTCCTTCTATGCCATGATGGAAATGGTTTATCTGGCCGCAATAATAGCCATTGCCCAAATACCTTACTGCGGTTGGATTTTAGCTCTATCATTTCTTGTTACTGACATAGTGGCTTCCTGTTTTGGATATGGATCGGGATGGTTAATGGAAAAAATACTGAGTTTAGTGGTGGACTATGATAATGTTACCGATTTGTCGCTGGAGACTGAGGATAAATGGCTGGACATCCAGGACTACGATGACAACGGTTTAACAGCAGGAGACAGGGTTGAAATAGCCACCCGTATCCAGGAGAAGGTTGATAACGATGAAGGCGCTCAAGTTATCGTTTCTGAAGACTATATCCACCCTGAATACAGATATAGCATTGCTTTTGACGGAGAGTCCGGTAAGTTCAGTAATAATGTTGCATGGGAACGAGGCGGTGACCTGTTTGGTTATATCTGGAGAACCGCCACGCATGATACCGGGGTCTGGTTTATTCCTGATTCAGGTAAAATCAATCTAATGCTGAAAACCTATCTCATATCTTATTACAAATTCAGTTATTATGAGAAATTTGGAAATACTGAAAGTGATATCAAACAGCAAACAGGTAACTCTTGCAGCCAAACATCTAACCTTTATTTCGACATCATGCCGGGCAGCCTTTCTGATTTTCTGCAATGGGAGTCTATTACCGCCCGGGACTTTGACAATGACCTGCTTACAGATAACGTGGAACAGGGATCAGGATTGTTGTATAACCATATAGTCAATCAATCAACCGGTTTGACAATGCAATTAGAGTCTGAAGGCCATAATGTCGTGGTGGGAAAGACGGATGAAAACTGGCAATTGACAGAATTACTGGACAGCGGGAAGACGGCCCTGAAAGTCAGAAACGGCAAATATGCCGCATTAGATACAGACCATCAATTGAAAACTGTCTCGGGCTTGCTGACCACGCTGCCTAATGAAGCTAAATTCAGAATTATTGTATTGGGTGATAATAAAATCGCGCTGCAAGCCTGTAACGGGAAATATGTGTCGGCAGATACTGGATCTTACCCGGGTAAACTGGCAGCGGTGGCGGATAGTATTCAGGAGAAAGAAACTTTCGAGATCAGATACCTGGACGGCAGTGAATTTGCTCTTAAAGCCTGGAATGGAAAATACGTCTCGGCAGACCCGGAGGAGTACCCTGATGAACTGGTAGCGATGACAGATTCGGTTGGGCCTGCAGAAAAGTTCGAGGTAACAGGTTCGGGCTGCTATAAGATAAGTCCTGTCTCGGGCAGCGGCAAGGTCTTAAGTATTGAATATGGAGAAGACGACCCGGAAGGTGTCAACGTCGTAATCAAAAATTATGGGGATTGGAACGACCAGCAATGGTCTCTGGTACCGGTAGAGGATAGCTCTTACAAGATCGTTTGTCAGAGGACCGGTTTGTGCCTGACCGTAGATCAAGGGTCTGACAGCAGATATAACGTCATCCAGTCTGAATATACCGGCGCTGACACTCAGGAGTGGAGACTGGAACCTTCATATGCCCCTACTGATAGTCTGAAGTGGGATAGTGACGGTGATGGACTTTCCGACGGGTACGAAGTACGTGGATTTGCGGATATGGGTACTGACGCCAGACTCGCCGATACCGACAGTGACGGGCTTAATGATAGACTCGAGCTTCAACTGGGAACCGACCCGGCTAACAGTGATACGGACGGTGACGGTGTCTTCGACTATACCGAATATTGCGGCTGGAAGATCAGCTTTATTTATGGAAAGCAGCTATTCAGGGATGTACATGTCTGGTCTGATCCAAATTCGATTGACAGCGATGGCGATGGCCTGACGGACTATCAGGAATACCGGAAAAAGACTAACCCGCGATCAGCCGATACCGACGGCAACGGAATACCGGACCCGGATGAAACAGTGCCGGGTATGGTATTTTCTCCCAATCCTAACAGCGATACCGACGGGGACGGTCTTATCAACCTGACCGAGATTAACGGGTGGGATATAGTTTACACGAACGCAGAGGGTGAACATACCATCACGGTAACCAGTGACATCTGGGTTCAGGATACCGATTTTGACGGACTCAGCGATTCGCAGGAATACAGTCTTTTGTCTAATCCCGGAGATTTGGATACAGATGGAGATGGCCTGAATGACTATCAAGAGTACATCCTGGGCACTTCTCTAATTATGTACGATACTGATCAGGACGGGTTGGACGATGCAGCGGAAGTCACCTTTGGAAGCGATCCTCTGAGAACAGATACCGACAGCGATGGACTCAACGATCTTGAGGAGTTAAATCTGGGTACCAGTCCGATAGCCCCGGATACTGATGGCGATAAATTGACGGATGTTGCAGAAAAACAACTCGGCACCAGTCCGGTTGATCCGGATTCGGATGATGACTTTCTTTCAGATTATGAAGAAACCATTCTGGGAACCGATCCGTTGAACCCCGATACCGATGAAGATGGAATGAGCGATGGTGATGAGGTTTTCAACAGCAGCAATCCATTAAGTGCCGATTCAGATGCTGATGGGCTGGATGACACCGATGAGCAAGATTTCTGGACCGATCCTATGCAAGCGGATACAGATGGAGACGGCCTGACCGATTACGCAGAAGTGGAAA
>CAYLVC010000169.1:0-6707 GCA_964387005.1 uncultured Dehalococcoidales bacterium
GAATTCCAGGAAAAGTCCATTTGCATCACACGCTCGACAGCACTATACCACCTGTCTTTGTTGCCCCAGGCGGCAAGAGCTTGCCTGACAGCTTTCTGCAAAGCTGCGGGAGAGTATTCATGAAAGATAAAACCGTTACCCCGCTCCAGCTCAGGGCTGAATGCAGTAACGCTGTCCACCAGTCCCCCTGTATGCCTGACAATGGGTAAAGCCGCATAACGCATGGCAATCATCTGGCTCAGCCCGCAGGGCTCGAAAAGCGAGGGCATCAGGAACATATCACAACCGCCGTAAATCATATGTGCCGTAGCTTCTTCCGTAGTATGCAGGAAAGCTACCTGCCGGGGGTAGCGAGCGGCAATCTGCCGCAGGCCATCTTCGTATTTATTACCGCCTTTGCCCTGTATAACCAGCTGTATTCCAGTCTCGCTCAATACACCGTCAATCGCCCCAACCAGAATATCGATCCCCTTCTGCTCCTGCAAACGCTGGACCATGCCAATCAGGGGCATTTCACTATCGACTGTCAGTCCGGTCTTCTTCTGGAGCTCAACCTTATTCAACTCCCTTTTCTTAATACAGGTTGAATCGAACTTTACAGGCAGATAGGGGTCAGTGGCAGGATTCCAGTAATCATAGTCGATCCCGTTCATAATCCCACTCAGTTCTCCGTGGTCATCACGGTATCTTAAAAGGGCATCCAGTCCGCTGCCGGACTTCGGCGTAGTAATTTCACGGGAATAGGTCTCACTTACGGTATTGACCAGATCAGCCCGCAAAACCGCCTGGGCCATGAAACAGCGGGGAAGCAGGGGTACACCGGAAGGGATATTTTCCCACTCTATATCCAGATCGTTACGCAGAGCGAAATCCCGGTCAAAAAAACCCTGGAAAGCCAGGTTGTGAATAGTAAAAACGGTGGAACAGGGAAAACCGGTCCTCTTGAGCCACATGACCAGAGGGGCAGTCAACCAATCGTGGCAATGAACAATATCCGGTTTCCAGTCCAGATGGGGCAGTATTTCCATGACCGCCCTGGAGAAGAAAAAAAAGCGCTCAAGTTCATTGTAATAGACCTCGCCGCTGCCGAAATAGTGGTGGTTATCAAGCAGGTATACAGGCACATTACCGCTCTGGACATGATTAAGGTCCACTTTGACGGGTTGCTGCTGGAAATTAAACTCGAACCCGTTTTTAATCCCGTTCACAGGGTGAAGGGATGTATCCATGATGCCGTATTGAGGTATAATCGTTCTGACTTCCTGCCCCAGTGAATTCAGGGCGGCGGGCAGAGAGCCGACCACATCGGCCAGCCCGCCGACTTTAACCAGCGGAGCGGCTTCCGAGGCGACAAAGAGTATTTTCATGATGGATTTTCTATCCTTTTTTAGTCCTCCAGGTGGTGCCCTGGGGAGTATCTTCCAGGATAACTCCCAGCTCGGCCAGTTTGGTGCGGATTTCATCGGCTGCCTGGTACTGTTTAACCTTTCTCAAACTAATCCTGGTCTGGACCAGGAGTTCAATGAAGGGTGCAGCCTCAGCCGTCCCTGTTTGAGACTCAACCGCAGGCAATCTCAGCCCCAGGATGTTACAGGACATTTCACTCAACAGAGTGCGGGCTTCCGTGATATTTTCACCGGCATCCGCCGCCTGGTTGATATCACGGGCCAGGTCAAAAAGTATACCGATAGCTTTAGCTGTATTAAAATCGTCATCCATGGCGGCAACGAATTGAAGACGGTATTCTTTTACGTCCAGGATAGACGTTCTGGCAGATGGGTTATCTTCTCGCCGGACTGCCCGGGCCAGCCTCTCCGCCCCCTTTTCCGCAGCATCGAGACCTTCCCAGGTAAAGGTCAGAGGGCTGCGGTAGTGCGAACTGAGGATGAAGATGCGGATGGCATCCGGGCTGTGTTTTGACAGAACGGACTTGATGGTCAGCATATTACCCAGGGACTTGCTCATTTTTTCCTGGCCGATCTGCAAGAACCCATTGTGAAGCCAGTATTTAACGAAGGGGACTTTGCCGGTATAGCTTTCGGACTGGGCAATCTCGTTCTCATGATGAGGAAAGACCAGGTCCTGTCCTCCGCCGTGTATATCAATCTGGTCTCCCAGGTATTTGGTAGACATGGCAGTACACTCTATATGCCATCCAGGTCTTCCTGCTCCCCAGGGACTTTCCCATGACGGTTCTCCTGGTTTGGAAGCCTTCCAGAGGGCAAAATCCATAGGGTGCTCCTTTTTTTCCCCTATTTCGATGCGTGCTCCAGCCTGCATCATGTCCAGCGTACGATGAGAAAGCTTGCCGTAGTCTGCATCCCCGGTAACACGATAATAAACGCTTCCATCTTCGGCCTTATAGGCGCAGCCCTTTTCCACCAGACCGGCTATTACCTCTATGATTTTAGGAATTTCCCGGGTAGCATACGGCGACACATCCGGCGGCAGTATATTAAGAGCTTCCATATCAGCCAGGTAGCTGGCTGTATATTTTTCAGCCAGTTCAGTAGTTGAAATACCGCGTTGGTTTGCCCTGAGAATTATTTTATCGTCAATATCCGTTACATTCTGGACGTATTTAAGTGTATAGCCACTGTACTTCAAATAGCGGCGGATAACATCGAAAAAGGTATAGCTCATGGCATGGCCGAAATGGCTGTCGTCGTAGGGCGTAACACCGCAGACGTACATTTTCACCGTTTCACCCAGAGGAACAAACTCTTCCTTTTGCCCTGAAAGGGTATTATAAATCTTCATTATTGCCTGGCCTCGTTTCTGGATAATTTTTGCTCCAGAGCCTCAATACGCTGCTCCAGATTTTCAATTTTTTCACCTACCGGATCGGGTAATTTCATTACGGTATCCGTATCGGGATCATGTACGGCCACCACCCGGCCGGGATTGCCCACCACCGTGGCATTGGGTGGAGCTGCTTTAACAACCACCGAACCGGCGCCTATCTTGGTATTATCGCCTATTTTTATGTTGCCTATGACCTTGGCTCCGACCCCTATCACCACATGATCACCGATGGTAGGATGACGCTTGACCTTTTGAAGGCTGGTACCACCCAGGGTTACTCCCTGGTATATAGTAACATAATTTCCAACTTCAGCCGTTTCCCCGATCACAACCCCCATGCCGTGATCGATAAACACGCCTTCACCCAGTTTAGCCCCCGGATGAATTTCAATACCGGTAAGGAAACGGCTGATATGGGATATCCACCTGGGGAAAAAGGGGAGATGCCATTGATAAAGGGTATGCGCCAGACGATGAAACTGGCGGGCATGAAATCCCGGATAAGCCAACAATATCTCCAGGACGTTATGCGCCGCCGGGTCACACTGGTAAATTGTTCTGATATCATTACGAATACTGGAAAAAACAGACATGGGGTATGTCCTTAAAATAAGTCATTATCCAATTTTATTCCTGAACAGATTCCAGCAAGGCTACAGCTTCCGCTGCGATGCCTTCTCCTCTGCCGATAAATCCCAATTTTTCACTGGTTCCGGCCTTGATGCTGACATCTGAAACAGCCAGAGAAAGAGATAGGGCGATATTGGCAGCCATTTCCGGCATATAGTCCTTCAATTTCGGGGCTTCAGCCAGCACCATGGCATCCACATTCCCGACCCTCCAACGGGCTGCATCAAGCATCACTTTTACCCTGGACAGCAGAACCAGACTGGAGACGTTATGAAACTCAGTGTCTCCAGGTGGGAAATGAGTACCGATATCTCCCAGTGCAGCCGCCCCCAGGAGGGCATCCATTACGGCATGTACCAGGACATCGGCATCACTCCAACCGTCCAGGCCTTTCTCAAAGGGCACCACGACACCCCCCAGAACCAGCTTGCGCCCAGCTACAAGGGGATGAATATCGTGTCCGAAACCGATCCTGGTTTTAACCTGCATGTTCTTTCAACAAAAGCTCCGCAATTGCCAGATCACGCGGAGTGGTGATTTTAATGTTATCATAAGACCCCTGGTATAACTTGACCTTCGTGCCTGTTTGCTCTACCAGAGCGGCATCATCGGTAACATCGCTGACAGCCTGCCGGTAAGCTTCTTTTAAAATAGCAGTACGGAATATTTGTGGTGTCTGGACCGCCCACAGGTTTTGACGCGGGGGCGTTTCAATGACAACAAGATCGTCTCCTGCCAGCTTGATTGTATCGGTCACCGGAACAGCTGCCGCGGCAGCCCCCGTTTCCCTGGCGGTTTCCAACCCGCGCTCGATCAGTTCCCGCGTTATCAGCGGACGAGCTCCGTCATGAACAATTACCCATTCACAATCACCCAGCAGTCTCAGCCCGGCAGCCACCGAGTCCTGACGCCGCTGCCCGCCTGTACAGACCTCAGCCACCTTGGTCCATTTTTTATCGACCACCATGCACTGGATAGGTTCAAGGGTCTGCTGGCTGTTAACCAGGATAATCCGGTCTACCAGAGGAGAGGACTGGAAGGCCTCTATCGACCAGGCCAGAACAGGTTTCCCGGCCAGGGAAACCATGATCTTGTCGATGCCATTCATACGCAGGCTCTGACCTGCTGCCGCAATAATAGCGCAAACTTTGGAATTCGTCATAGTTTTCTTGTTCATATTTTATAGTATAAAGCAAAAGCCGGGTAAGTATCCATGCCGGGATACTACTAGCGGCGTGTCTCATTAATAACATTACAAGAGTCCGTTCACGACTTTTACCATATATAGGGGTGAATCAGCGAGATCAAATTGGTGGGTTACGCTTCATGTAAAGGGGGATGCTAACCCACCCTACACCTGATTAATCGATATCAATTCATATGTGAGACTTTTGTTGCTGCGTATACAGGTGTTTGCCACAGCCTGGTCGGCCTGCCGACTGCGCAAGGTGGAGCCTGAACTTTGTTCAGGACGGTGACACGGAGTCTGCTCGTCGGAGAATCAACCAGACTGTATTCCATCCGAAATATTTTACGACGTTATATATAGTTGTGACACTCAGCCTTATTCCGGTTTAGCGGGTAAAAAGAAGCTGAAAATGCTGCCCTTGCCCGGAAGGGTATTAAGCCATATCCTGCCATGATGAGCATCTATAATCTGCCTGGAAATAGCCAGCCCCAGCCCAAGGCCCTGAAACCTGGCCCGGTCCTGCTCTACCCTGTGGTATGGCTGGAAGAGTCTTTTTTCCTCCTCGGCTGAAATACCTTTGCCTTCATCCTGAATTTCAACCAGCACTCCGCCTTCAGCAGCACGGGAACGAAGAACAACTTTGCCGCCCTCCGGGCTCAACTTGCTGGCATTGGACAGTAGATTGAACAGCACCTGTTCCAGAAGTACTGTGTCTGCTTCAAAAGCAGGCAAATCACCAGCAAGATCGAGGAGGAGTTGTTGATTCCTGGCCGAAATTTCCAGCTGGGACCTTTCAACCGCCTTTTCGACAACGGCCTTTAACTCTATAGGCTCGATACGTAAAGTAACGGCTTCCCTGGAAAACCTACCCAGTTCCAGTAGTTCGTTAAGGCGCTGGAGCAGGGCTCTCGACCCGTTGTAAACATTATTTATCAATTTGCTTTCGATATTATCGGGGTTCCGGTTAAAAAACTCTTTCAAAGATTCCGCCGAGACAAAAATGGGAGTGAGAGGAGTCCTGAGTTCATGACCAAGAGTGTTGATAAAGTTGCCTCTGGCCTGGGCTTCAGCTTCAAGCTCCTGCCTCTGGACTTTTTCCTTCTCATAGAGTTCACGTATTTGTTCGACTAGTTTGTTACGTTCGGTAATATCCTCCAGGATGCCATCATAATATAAAAGATTACCGTCCGGGGCTTTGACCGGAGTAAGGGTAAGGGCTACCATGATGCGGGAGCCATCCTTTTTCCTGTTCCAGACCTCACTGGTGGCTCTTTCCGGGGTCAAAGTTGACTGATCAAGAACCGCCTGTCTATCCGCCGGATACAAATAGAGGTCACCGGCATACATATGCAATAATTCTTCCCTTGAGTAGCCGGTGATATTTTCCATTGCTGTATTAACCTCCAGGTATGTGCCCTGGTGTGTTACGCGGAATACTCCAAGTTTGATGTTGTTTACCAGGCTGCGGTATTTTTCCTCGGAGTCTTTCAATGCTTCATCGGCTTTTTTCCGATGGGAAATATCCTCGATTATGATCAGCCACCCGGTAACAACCGATTGAGGGTCTGTCAGCGGGGTTACGCTGGCCTCAAGAAAAAGCCGAGAGCCCGTGATAGTGGGAACCAGTTCGATACGCCTTCCGCTACCGATACAGGATATCACTTTCTCCAGCCATGGGCAGATAATGGCCAGGTTTTTTCCCCTGGCAGCAGCCTGGTTTATGCCAGTTAAGCGTTCTGCGGCAGGATTCAGGTCAACAACGCGGCCTTCTGCGTCCAATACCAGAATACCATCCGGAATCTTCTCAACCAGGGTATCGCGGGCTGCCGGAATAATATCCATTAAATGAAAGCGGAAAATGGTAGTCAAATATACGATCCCGGCAAGCGTCAGGGCAATGGGAGTAAGGTCCAGACCCTTTAACGGATAATAACCTATGGTGCTCACGGCATGAACAACGATGGGTATCAAAGTACCCACCAGTAAAACGATAGTCTTCCAGCGCTGGCCGGACCTGTTTATATAAACAAAACGGCAGAGTACCAGTGAACCAGCCGCCAGCAATATGCCGAAGTAAGCGGTC
>CAYLVC010000170.1:0-4107 GCA_964387005.1 uncultured Dehalococcoidales bacterium
TACCTGGGAGATCACGCTCAGGGACTGCCGGCTGCCGGGCTGCTGTTCCCTTTGAGCATCAAAACCGGACCGGGCGAAACTGAACTGGTGCGTACAATCCTCTCGGTGGATGAAAAGGAAAAGAGCATGACATTTGCCGGAGATATTCCGGAAGGCGCATATGCCCGCCTTATGAAAGCTAATTTCGATCGTTTGATCGATGGAGCTGTTAGCGCCGCCAGGCAGGCTCTGAAATCGGGAGGTTTAACTTCACCCGGATTGGCTATACTTATTAGCTGTGTCGGCAGAAAGCTGGTATTGAAACAGCGTGTGGAGGAAGAAGTTGAGAGTGTCCGGGATACACTGGGTGATGGGACAACCATCACAGGCTTCTACTCATACGGAGAAATCTGTCCTTCCAGACCGGGGGGGAAATGTGAACTTCATAACCAGACCATGACTATTACTACATTCTCGGAAGATTAATTATGGATGAGTTACACAGCCTCTTAAAGCGACAGCTCAAACGCCATTTTGGCACTCAATTCATTATACCACCTGAATGGCGAGGTTTTATTGACTCGGTAAATGCGGCTTATCATGAGTCTGACAGCGACCGCATGATGCTGGAGCGTTCCCTGGAAATCAGTTCTCAGGAGTTGATCCAGGTTAATGCGGAAACCAGATCGATAATTCAGTTGTTTCCGGATGCCTTTCTATGGTTGGACCGGGCCGGCGCAGTTTTAAGCTATAAGTCGTCCGGCCAGGGCAGCCTTAACTGGCTTCGAGGGATTTTGACCGTAAATCATATTGAAGATATGCAGCCGGAAGAGGTTAAGAATGTTCTGTACGCGGCTATTAACAGTTCTGTTTCATCCGGTCTCGTCTCCAATGTCCAGTTTTCTGTCAATTATCAGGATCAGGTTAAGCATTTCGAGGCTCGAATAATTCCACCTCTTTCCAATCGTATTCTTTTGATCATCAGGGATGTTACTGAACAAACAATAGCCGAGGAAAGTCTCCTGGAAAGCGAAAGAAGGTTTCATGACCTTGTGGATCTCCTCCCGGTTATTGTATTTGAGGCTGATCCGAATGGCAATATTACCTTTATCAATAGCCTGGCTTCCAGGTTATACGGTCAGACCCTGGATGAAATGATGAAGAGCAATATTTTTGATTTTATTCCTGAAGATTACAGGGAACGGAGCATCTCTTACCTCCTTAGAGTTATGGCAGGAGAAGACCTGGGAAATCTTGAATATGAATTGTTGAATAGCGATGGCAGCCGCGAGTCTTATATTATCAGAGTCAGTCCTGCTAAAAGCATTAGTGGAGAATATATCGGATTACGGGGTGTGCTGGTAAACATCAGTGAAAGGAAAAAAATAGAAAAAGAACTGGAAGAATCAGAAAAAAAGTACCGTGGTCTGGTTGAGAACATCAAATTGGGTATATTCAGGGCTGATCCTGACGGCAGAGGCAGGTTCCTTGAAGTCAACCCGGCTATGCAGGATATTTTAGGGTACTCCAGGGATGAACTGCTCAATCTGGATGTCGTCGATATATATGCAATTCCGCAAGAAAGGATTGAATTTCTTCATCAGCTTGATCTCAATCCGAACAAAGTCTCCGTAACGACCGGTATGGTTAAAAAGGATGGAAGCCAGGTTGTTGTTTCAATGATCGTTAAAGCCATAAAAGATGAAACGGGCAGGATCGTTTTTACGGACGGGACAATAGAGGATATTACCGAACGCCGTAAGATGGAAAAAAGGATTGTTGAACTTTATGAAACTGAAAAGAAACAAAGGGAAACACTGGAGGAAGAAGCTAAGGCCAGAGGAATGTTTATCGATGTTCTGGCCCATGAGCTGAGGACTCCCTTAACGCCTATAATGGCCTCGGTCGGGATGCTGAATGATACGCTTAAAGATAAGAACAACATCGAAATGAAACTGGTCGTAAATATACATAAAAGCGTCGAGGTGCTCTCGGTCAGGCTTGAAGAACTGCTGGAAATTGCCAGATATGCAAGAGGGACTTTCAAACTTCAAATGGAAACTGTCAATACGGCCATTTTTTTGCGAGAGGTAATTTCTCACTTCAAACCCCTGATTGATAAACGGGGACAAACACTAACCAGCAGGATCGCTGAAAATTTACCTGTGGCCTTGTTTGATCAGTCCAGAATTGAGCAGGTAATAGTCAATCTCCTTTCTAATGCCAGTAAATTCAGCTCGTCTGATGGAAATATCATAATTTCGTCAAGGTTGGAAGGGAATGAAATTCTGGTGGAGGTACAGGACAATGGCATCGGTATTTCGCCTGAAGAATGCCAGCGGATTTTTCAGCCCTATCACAGGGTTGAACAGGATAGACTGAAATTCCCTGGACTTGGCCTGGGTCTGGCGGTTGCAAAGCAAATAGTGGAAGCTCATGGAGGCAGAATCTGGGCCTTCAGCAGCTCTGAAAAGGGCAGCATTTTCTGTTTTACCTTACCGGTCAAGTCTGGTTGAAATCGGCCTGAAAGCCGTACGGTTACCATTCCGGCTAACAACTACAATCAAGCCCGCCCGTAAAAGGGGCGGGCTGAATTTTCATCGAAGATAGACCATCAACTTCATTGATCGGGCATACCAGTCAGGCCGGGAGAAATAACTTTCTCTGCTTCCCTCCGTTATATTTAACAGAACAAAATATCGGGAGGTTGAAAAGATGCACAAAATGAGATTGATTTGCTTCATAGCTTTGCTGGCTTTGCTGGTTTTTACCGGTGTTTCCTGTACCCGGTCAACAACAGGAGACATCGAGGAAAGCCGGAAAATCGCCGAAGAGTTTGTAAAAGCGGAAGCCACCTTTCAATTTGATGGCATGCCGGAAACCTTAAAAATCAGCAGCCCCACTGCCATGGGCGACGGGTGGTTGTTCATCGTTGAATTCGAAAGCCGCCAGGCTGGTTACGGCGACCGAACGGGACAAATGCTGGCTCAGGTGATAACGCCTCACAGGTCCGAAGTAACCGTAGAGGCAGGGAAGGTAACCAGGGCGGTCATGGATGGGCAATGGGACATGATCAACCAGCGTCTTGATATAGAAATAAAACCGGCGCCCATAGACGAAGTCAACATCACCATATTGAAATCCAATCCTCCGCAAATAAGCGTTTACATCAAAGGCGGGCTGCCGGACGGCTGCACCAGCTTCCATGATATTGAGACAACCAGAGAGGGCAATACTGTTAATATTGTAGTAACGGTGCAGCACCCCAGGGGGGTTAGCTGTCCGGCGATTTACAACACTTTTGAGAAAGAAGTTAATCTGGGCAGTGACTTCATTTTCGGCACTACCTACACACTCAAGGTGAATGACTATGTTACTACTTTCGAGGGCACCCTCATGAAATATGAAGGATTTGCCGTCTACCTTACAAAGGATGATGTCCCCCCTGCGCAGATGGAGATGCTCAGCCATGTGGAACTCACCCGTGATCCCGTATTCTCGGCCAAAGACATCATATCTTATGATGCACAGACACACGAAATAAGGCTAACGGATGAGGCTTTTGAGCGCATTACACAGCTGGAAGTGCCAGTCCGCGGAAAGTCATTCATGGTTTGCGTGGACAGGTCTCCGGTTTATTGGGGCGCCTTCTGGACACCGGTTTCTTCCATGAGCTTTGACGGGGTCACCATCTGGAAACCGTTTGGGACCGAGGACAGTGAAAAGATTCAGATCACACTGGGTTATCCGGGTTCATCTTTTTATACCAAAGAAGACCCCAGGAATGACCCCGGGGTATTGGAGTCACTGGAAAAGTCCGGCAAGCTGATTAACAGGCCGTCAACAGAATCACAGGGCAAGCTCCCTCAATCTTTCAAGGGTTATGAACTTTACTCATGGAATTCAGACGGTGACTGGCGCTTTACTTTGATAACAGGTACCAATCGCAACAAGACAGTGGAAGAGATAAAGTCTTCAGAGGAGACTGTTAATGAGACCGGGTGGGTAAAAATACAGGCAGTAGGAGTAGAGGCAATGAAAAGCGTCCTGAACCGTCTTCCGCAGAATGAATCAGTCGTCTGGTGTAATGGCCTGTGCGTGGGAGAAACGGCAGAAACGGATTTCCAT
>CAYLVC010000170.1:4207-6704 GCA_964387005.1 uncultured Dehalococcoidales bacterium
TTTCCCTTGAGGCAAAGAGCGGCGGCTGCTCCGCAGGCCTGGCCGGAGCTCATGCACGAACCGATCAGGCGGGTGGCCGTGGCGGCGTGAAACTCGGCCGAGGCGCACCGTCCCGCCACCAGCAGGTTATCTATCTTAAGAGGTACCAGGGAACGGTAAGGAATTTCACAGTAGTCGCGGCCGCTGACCCTGGCTTCGTACCCGCCGATTTTGACAAAGGGGTGGATATCGTTCGAGCACTGGGCGGGACGGCAGACAGCGCCCGCTTTGGGTTGGTTGAGGTGCACGTGGCGGACGAACCCCAGCCTGGGACTGGTGGGATGATGGGTGTCAAAGTATTCCGGGAAGCGGACAACAGCATCCTCGAACTTGGCGCCGCAGGCCAGGTCCTCATCCTTGAGCATATATTCGCCCACGATGCGGCGGGACTCGCGCACCCCGTGCAGACTGGCTACTCCGGTCAGCCGGGACCTTTCGAACCCGGGAACATATTTCTTGAAAAACTTCTCCAGCCAGATGATTTGACTGTGCTGCTCAATGATCTGTCGGGTCAAATCTTCAACGTCGGTATTGCGGGGGAAGAAACTGTGGGTACTCATCACCACGATATCCGAGTCATCAGTAGGCGTGTTGGGCACGGCATAGATCAGGGCGGCGGGAAATATAGGGAAGGGTAAATCACCGTTTCTGACCGCCTCTTCCTCCAGGTCGACGAGCATGGTCATCTTGACCGGTACCGGGTTTGTTTTGGCCTCTTTGGCCCGCCATTCCTGCATGGCCTGGTTGTATTTGTCCATATTGACGTTGGCCATCCTGAAAGCCAGGGTAGTGGACATGTTCAATCCGGCAAACTGAGCGCTGCCTACCTCGCAGGGCACGCCGGCGCCAGCGGCTACACTGGCATCCCCGCTGGCGTCTATGAACATCCTGGCGGAAACCGCCATGCGTCCGGAACGGGAATAGCAGACCAGGTCCTTTATCCTGTTGTTTTCAACCTCAGCCTCGGCAAAAGTGACGCCGTAGAGAATCCTGGCATTGGCTTCCAGCAGCATCCTCTCCAGCATGAACTTACCCTTTTCGGGATCGATGGAAGGGACATGTGCCCGCTTGACGACGTCGCCTTCAGCTTTCATCCGGTCAAGCCATTCCTGGCAGATCCCCTCGATATGCCCGGCGATACCGGTCACATAGCAGTTGGTGGCCAGCCCTCCCAGGGATATTTCGCTTTCCAGCAGCAGGGTCCTCAGCCCATTGCGGGCAGCCGACAGGGCAGCAGCCGAGCCTGCCGTGCCCCCTCCCACAACCACCACATCCATATCGAATTTCCTGTCATCCAGCATCTCTCCTTCCCTCCTGGCTTTATTATTTACGGGCAATCCTGATTTCAATCTATTTCGTATTACGAAGCATTATACAGGATAACAACCTGACCTTCAACAGGGATGCAGCTTCTATATTCGTTTTGACATGTCCTTAGCGATAGTCTATAATCTGGTTGTTTTTATATCCCCCCGATGTACAGTTGATGTAATGCCTGGTCGGTGATTTCGATACTCATCAACTCGTGTATCGTAATATAAATCTTGCTTATGGAATAGAGGACGGAAAGTTTGAATAAGGAGGTTATGAAACCATGTCCGCTGACAAATACGGGAAGTGCATTAAGACCACGGAACTGGTAAGGGAGATCTCCCATTACACTGGAAAATCGCTGGTGGCGCACGACGGAGAACTGGATGCAGACTGCTCAATGGGCTACCACTGTATATCCAAACCCATGTCTTTCGATGACCCCCACTCCCATGATTTTCCTGAGATGCTGTGCTTCATCGGCGGTGATGCCAGGGAGATCACCAACCTGGGAGCGGAAATAGAATTTACCATCGGCGGCGAGAAACACCTGATAAATACCGCAGCAGTGGTCTCTATACCGGCTGGTGTGGTGCACTGCCCGCTCGTTTTCAAAAAGGTTGAACGTCCAATTTCGTTCCTGGAAATATCACTGACGCGCATCTGGAAGCCATCGGGCAAGGCCGGAAAGAAAACTACGAAGGCCACGACGACTGCCAAGCAAGCGGCGGTAAATACACTGCCGGTGACAGTGAAGAAATCGACGGAAGCAAAGTTGCCGGCTGCTGCCAGGAAGAAAGCATTATCAGCCAAAAAGGAGTTAAAGAGTCCTCCGGTTGGGGCAAAGAAAAAGACATCTACAGTCAAGAAAGAACAGAAAAAGAAGGCTTAAAATATTCCTGCTGCATAACCTCCCCGTTTGATACTGATATAATCATACATTTCTGGTGGGCCGGTCCGAAACCGGCCCCTGCCATTTCAAGAGAACTCAAAAGACGGGTATGGTCTGTTGACACCAGGGCCGGCAGGTGCTAAATTTGTTCCATGTACCTAGACTGTCTAGGTAGCGGCCGGAAAGCATTCCGCCGGCTGCAAGAAGGCTGGCCGGCTGCAAGAGAAAGGAGTTGCCGATGAAACTGGAAGGGAA
>CAYLVC010000171.1:0-6670 GCA_964387005.1 uncultured Dehalococcoidales bacterium
CTTCAGAAAGAATTTCCGCTGAAGTAACCGCACCCTGACCACCCCGCCCATGCAATCTGATTTCAATCATTTCTCCAGGTTTTACCAAGCTTACCTCCTACAAAATGTATTATCGATAATCCACCGTGAAGATTATCTGACAAGAAGTTAAAATATTGGAGTCATTATTTTTGAGGGGGAGTTTGATAATCAGAATATTTTCCTCCCTGGTTTTGTTCCAGCAAGAGCTTCATTATCCCAATATCAACAAGTGCCCCTGGAGAGACTCGAACTCTCGCAACCAGCTTCGGAGGCTGGTGCTCTATCCACCTGAGCTACAGGGGCAAATGCCTATATTATTATGATAGCGGAAAAAGAGGATTTGCACAACTCGATTTACACAACATGACAATATGAAAATCTAGCTGTGAGGTGCAGGTATAAAGAGCAGGGATGTCCGCCCTGCATGAAGAATTTTGTTGGTGACACTACCGATAATCCAGGCTTCAAATCCGGAATGTCCATGATTTGAAAGGGCTATCAGGCCGTAATTGTTTTTAGAAGCGTATTTGATGATTTCTTCGGCTACATTGCCGCTGGTTACAACACTCCGGGCAGATGCTGCCGAACTTTTAAAATTCAGCTCTACGTTCTTCAAGTAGTCTTCGAAGCGTTTTTGCAGCTGCCCCATCTCATCCTCTCTTATTGGGACCGAATCGATTCTGCCCAGGCTATGCACCTGCGTGTCTGTCGCTATTACGTGATACAGGACTACCTCGGAACTGAACCTCGCAGCGATTTCTGCTGCAAAGGGTACAACCCTGGCTCCCAGTTCAGATCCGTCCAGCGGGACCATTATTCGTTTGAATATGTCCTCCTGAGGAATACTCTCACCGGTCTCGTTGACGCGTATAACCAGGACTGGTTGAGTTGTCCGTCTCAGTACCTTGTCCACCGTGCTGCCCAGCGGCCAGATGGTTACCCCGGAGAGACCATGAGAAGACATGGCAATCAGACTGACTTTTTCCTCTGCCGCATATGAGAGTATATTTGTTCCGGGCGAACCAAAAAGAATTTCTGTTTTTATCTTTGGTTTTTGTTCTGACAGGGCTTTTTCGATCTGGCTGGCCTTGTCTTCAAGGTATGCCTGGCAAACGCCGGCATACTGTTTCCTGCGCTCTTCGCAAATATTTAACAGGTGAATTTCTGAGTTGAAAGAACGAGCCAGACCAATAATGGAAGGTATTACCTGTTCTGCAAAAGGAGAAGTGTCCAGCGGAACCAGAATTTTCTCAAACATAGCCTGCTCCTTTAGGGGCAACACTGCCTGTCTCAATAATAAAAGACCGGAAAACCTGATAATTAGTTAATACTACACAAACTTAACAATTACAAGGAGCCAGCATAAACCTACCACAAGTATTGTAGCAGGTATGCCATATTTGCAGAACCTGCCCCAGCTTATGGGATGGCCTTCCCGTTCGGCAATTGCAGTTCCCACCACATTGGCCGAAGCCCCGATGGGTGTGCCGTTGCCTCCGATATCGGTCCCCAGCGCCAGAGTGTAGGCCAGTGAACCTATTGGAATTCCAGCGCTGACCGCCAGGTTGCTGATCACGGGAACCATGGTTGCTGCAAAGGGTATGTTATCGACAATAGCTGAAAAGATGGCCGACATCCAGATGATAATCGTCAGCACTAAGAATGTGCTGCCCTGGGAAATGTCCCCAATGAAGTCGGCCAAAATGGCCAGCAGCCCCGTATGTTCCAGACCTCCGACTGTAACAAACAGGCCGATGAAAAAAACCAGGGTTTTCCAGTCCAGCTTCATGAGGAGGTGTAACCAGCCTTTTCCGGAGGCTATCAGTGTCAGAACAGCAGAAATCACCCCGATGGTGGCTACCGATATGCCGCTCTGAGCATGAGTAATAAGCAGAATAATGGTCACTAAAAAGATCAAAACATGAATGCTGAATAGCAGCGGTTCTTTTATTGCATCACGGGGTGAGGGAATTATGGGGGTACTATTGTCCGGCATACCTGATCTATCCGCCGTTACGGGCAATTTCCGGGTTAAGGCTTTGCGTGTAGTAAAGAAGAAGAAAACCAGAGCTACACCCATGCCTGCCCAGGCTATTACTCCGGCATTTTTAATGAAATCTACAAAGGTAAAACCCAGAGCTGTACCGATTATAATATTGGGCGGGTCGCCGGACATGGTGGCGCTGCCGCCTGTGTTGGAAGCAAAAATTTCCGCTATGATCAGAGGTACCGGATCAAATTTCAGTAGACGGGCCATCTCAATGGTAACTGAAGCCAGGAAAAGCATTACCGTAATGCTGTCTATGAACATCGAAAGAAAGCCGGCCATAAGCGTGAAAGATACCATAATCGGCATGGTCTTGAACTTCACCAGCCTGGCGACATAGAGACACATCCAGCGGAAGAAACCTACCTTGGCCAGACCCTCCACCATCAGCATCATACCGGCGATAAAGATGATGGTCTGCCAGTTGACCCCTTTGGATTCAATGGGATGATGGCCGGGATACCAGAAATTGGATTGAGCGAGCTGACCGAAATTGAAGGTATTTACCACCAGGCTTGCATCACGCATCACAATTATAAAGACCACTACAACGACCAGCACTGCGCCGGCAAGAGCGGGGATATAGCGATGGATTTTTCCCCACATGATGACACCAAACATCAATATAAATATGATCAGGGCGAGTATCTGGGCTAAATTGATAGTTCTACCTTCACTTTCAAGAAATTCAGCCTTAAATTGGGCACATTATAACATAAATCGGCAGATGAAATAAAATCAGGATACGATGTCAGGATACGATGTACCTCGCAGAAACCTCCATGTTGTGAAGTAACCTGGTTGCCGTCTTGTTGGCTGTCCGGGTGATGTCAGGATCCAGCCCTTCGGGTATTAAAGTCATGGTTAAAACTGGACTATAGGGTGGTGGCGGGTTTACTTCCGGAGGAGTACTATAATAACAGATGTAAAAGTATAAGGGATGATCACTGCTGTCCATGAAAAATGAAAAAGTAGATATAGGATAAGTCAGTCCTTAAGTATTTTTTTCTGTCTGCGAGTTACTGTTAATTGTGACAGCTTTGTAAAATTCAGGTTCGATTTGTTGTCAGTTTGTAAGCTCCAGCGGCTATCCTTGATATTAGGATGACTAAAACCAACAACTGCCTGACAGATACTTTGGGAGCGGATAATATTATTCACTCAGGCCTGTTGACCGGAACGAGAAACCGTGAAATATGGCGAAGGAGAAACTAAATTGGTTAGAAATGCAAAATTGGCCGTGATAATCGGTCTGGTAATTACCCTGCTTATAGCGGCCTTTCCTGCAAATTTAGCGGCGCAGAACATACAGCTGTCTGACCCTGGATTTGTTTTTGATTCACAAGCTGCATCATCCATCGGTGCCGGTGACGGTACTTTGGCCACGGGACTCAAAGAACCTACTGCCTCAGACAGAGAGTGGATGAAAAGAAATTTCCCGGTAATCAAAGAAATCCGTCCTAATGCCCTGGCTCTTGAACGTATTAACCTTGAAAGGGAAGCAAAAGGATTGAAAAAACTTTCCGGGAACGGCCTTGAATTGGCTTCCTTTGGTGATGAAATGGTATTGTCACCGGCTTCAAGCACCGTGACCTCCATGGAAGTTGTTAACATACTTCCGGCCAGTGTTGACAACAGCGCTTTACCCGCTTTTCCTCCGATCCGCAGCCAGGGCGGAATTGGGTCCTGCGCTGCCTGGGCTGCGACATATTATCAGTTTACCTTTGAGAACAATATGGCCAGAGGATATACTGCCAGCAGTGGTGACAATACTCGTATCTTTTCCCCCAAATTTACCTACAATATGGTTAATGGCGGGGCTGATAACGGTTCTTATTTTTCAGCCATCTATGCTGTAGAAATGAAAAACGGTGCAGCCAGATGGGCTGACTTCCCTTACGATTCAAATTATCTGCAATGGCCGCTCAATGCTTCCACCTGGCGGGAGGCTTTAAACTACCGCCCGTTAACCTGGGGGCAAATTACCGGTTCCGATGTCGGTACTCTTATTTCAAACCTCAAGACCCAGATCTCCAACGGGCATGTAATAGTTATCGCCACATATGTCAGTTCATGGGCGCAAAAGCTGGTGGCCAATGATCCTTCTACCGGAGAAGATGACGCTTTTGCCGGCCAAAAAATAGCAGGGTATCTGAAAAACACCAATTTGGGCGGTCATGGCATGACTATTGTGGGATACAACGACAACCTCTGGTGTGATCTTAATGCCAATGGAAAGGTGGATAGCGGAGAAAAGGGGGCCTTCAAGATCGCCAACTCCTGGGGAACGAGCGATTGGAACCGAGGCTACCGCTGGGTAAGCTATGATGCCATGCGTTCCTCTTCGGCTGTATCCTCCTCGGGTACCTGGCCCGCCGCTGACCGCTCTTCCAGCGGGATCTTCTGGAGCGGCAACTATTTCACCCTGACGGCTCGCGGGGAGTACACACCTTCCCTTCTGGCTGAGGTGACTCTTAATCATGCTAAACGCGGGCAAATGTCCGTCAGCCTGGGCACTTCCGGTACGTTATCAACCACCCCTTCTTCCACCTGGAGCTCGGGCGCAGTTAATTATTCAGGCGGCAACTGGGCTTTTAACGGTACAACCTCTCCTGTGGACGGAACATTCGTCTTTGACTTCAGCGATCTTGACCCTTCTTTTTCCAAAACACGCTGGTTTGCCGGAATTACTGATAGTGCCGCCGGAAGTGCGGCAGTTATCAAATCTTTTAAACTTTACAGAGGTGGGGCAGGTGGAGACACGCTGTTCGCCGCCAGTGCTAACGTTCCTAAAGTTGCGGATGGTTCGAGAGTGTATTCCTGGGTGGATAACTCGGATGATACTGTGAACCAGCCTCCCGTGGCTGTGGCCGTAGCCTCTAAAACCAGTGGGTATGCTCCCTTGACCGTCAGTTTTGATGGCAGCGCTTCCAGGGATACTGATGGATCGATTGTATCGTATAAATGGCAATTTGGAGACTCTGCCAGCGCCACTGGAGCTAAGGTCAGCCATGTTTATACCACCGCTGGTACCTTTACGGTAACCTTGAGCGTAACGGATGACAAGGGAGCTGCAGGTACCGCCAGTCTATCTGTTAAAGTAACCCAAACCAGTATCACTGTTATGGCTCCCTCAAAAGCAAAAGCCGCTGCTGTTAACGGGTATGTCACTCTGACCTGGCAGGACAACTCCGGCAATGAGGAAGGTTTCTATATTGAAAGAGCGGTAAAATCAGGGACCGCTTACTCCGCCTATACCCGGGTAGGAACGGTCTCCGCCAATGTCAATTCGTTCGGCTGTGCCGTTGATCCTGGAATATACAGATACCGCATTCAGGCATTCAATCAGACCTACGGCAAGGTCTCTTCCTGGTCAAATGTTGTTAGCCTGACGGTTGCCGACCCCACCATCATTAACGCTCCCTCTAAATTGACCGCAAAGACCCTAAGGAGGAACGTAACTCTGACCTGGAAGGATAACTCCGGCAATGAGGAAGGTTTCTATATTGAAAGGGCGGTTAGATTAAGGACTGGTTACTCGGCTTATGTAAGGGTAGGAACGGTAGCAGCCAATACGCTGAAATATTCCAACACTGCTGGTGCTGGAGCATACAAATACCGTATTCAGGCCTTTAACTTAACTACCGGCAAGGTCTCCCCTTTTTCGAACACAGTATCGCTGAACGTAAGGTAGCGAACGCTTTTTATAACAGAAGACACAGGAAAGAGGGGTTAAAACCCCTCTTTCTTTACGCTCGTAAATATCCTCCAAGATTCAATAGTCAACAATTTGTAATCTTTTGTTTACCTTATTGTAACCAGGTGTAAGCTTTTGTTTACTTTTCGGGCCTTATTTTTATTACTTTATTACCTGGTACCGGTAATATAGTACCAGTAAGTCTGGTTAGAGAGAGTTGTGAGAGGGCAAGAAAGTATGAAAAAGTTAATTTTAGTTTTTATTTCTCTGGTAATGCTCTTGAGTTTGGGATTGTTCGTAAATATTCAACCGTTATCGGCTGTAGCTGGGTTAGAGCCAACCTACAAACCCGCTAATGTCGACGGCGAGTATGACGAATGGCTGCCGTTAGAAGAAAACGCATCCATAGAAATGCACAGGGCATGGAAACCGGATAAGCCTCTTGAGTCTACTGCCTACCTTAGGTTCGACGATGGAATTATGTATGTATTGGTGCTGGTTGAAGATGGAGTAGAGGGACTTGTAGAGGGCAATGAAGCCTGGATAAAATTAGATGACAACAAAGTCTGTGATAGTCAGGATCCCCAGTATGCAGACGATGGGATTGCTCCCGATTTTCACTGGGTCGGTCTGTATGCAAATGGTACAAAAGCTCAGGGGTATGAAGCCTCTTTTCCTGTTAATTCGGGATCCCATTCAATTTCTATCCATTTGCAGGTTTATGATGACGGTGAATCACAGACATCCGGGGCAAAGGATGTTCAGATTTATATTTTCCCTCCATTTAATAATGTTCCCGAACTCCCCGCAGTTGCCCTTCTGGGACTTGGGCTGGCCGCGATAGGCGTTGTAATAGTCATCAGGAGACGCAGCCGCCAGGTATCAGCCGGATAACCTGAATACCA
>CAYLVC010000172.1:0-6652 GCA_964387005.1 uncultured Dehalococcoidales bacterium
GCGGGTTCTATTATTAGGTGACGCTGCAGGGTTAATTGATCCGTTAACGGGTGAAGGATTGTATAACTCCCTTAAAAGCGCTCATCTGGCAGCCGAAGCTATTTTCAATTTTAAGTCCGGAACAGGTACCCTCGATGAATATCAGCAATCTGTAAACAGAGTTCTTGCGCCGGAATTGAAAATAGCCCGGAAAATCCAGAAAATAAACAGTGTTATGCCCTGGTTATTTTACCGCTGTATGACAAACAGCGACCGTTTCTGGAGGGCGTATTGCCGCATGCTCCGGGGTGAAAAAAGCTATTCAAACCTGGAACACTCCCTCGCTCCCCCTCTGCGGTTTTTGTTCAACCTGATTTAGCAGAACAGTTATGTAATATCTACACTTAATTGCAGTTTAATGGATAATACGCTGGCGCATGTGTCAAACTTCGATAATTTCCGGTACGTAAAAAACAATCCATTTTGACATTCACAGGTGATTCAAGTAACCTTAAGTATAATTTACCAGGAATAACCGGTACTTAAATAACACAACTGAAACACTGATAGACAATTCTTTAACCGGACACAATATACCGAAAGTCAGGTCCGGATATCCTCCGGTAGAACCGCATTCACTATATAATGTTGTTATGGGGCATAAAAACTCAATTAAAGCAGATTGGAAAAATGACTGAGGAACGAACTTACAGCGGCATCGAGATAATCGGCAGTGTACCCTGGTCAACCCATTTTTGTCAGTTCTATCAAACAAAAGACGACCTTATCGAGATTCTGGTGCCGTACTTCAAGGCCGGTCTCGAACACAACGAGCTTTGTATCTGGATAACCTCTGAACCTGTAGATGAACAGGAAGCCAGGAAATCCCTTGAAAACGCTATACCTGAAATGCAAATTTATTATGATCGCGGCCAAATTGAACTGCTGTCTTATACCGACTTTTACCTGAAATCCGGAAGTTTTGATCAACAGGAAATATTGGATGCCTGGACCGGGAAACTGGAGCGGGCTTTATCCAGTGGCTTTGAAGGATTGAGAGTAGCAGGAAATACATTCTGGCTGGATAAGAAAGACTGGGACCGTTTTAAGGAATACGAAACGGCTGTTAACGGCATCATCGCCGGCCATAAAATGCTGGCGATATGCACCTATTGTCTGGATAAATACAATGCCCTGGAGATTATGGAGGTAGTACACAACCACGAATACTCCCTGGTAAAACAGGGCAAATCCTGGGAATTGATCGGAAATACAGTTACGCAACTGGCTAAAGAGCAGCTAAGCAAAAGCGAAGACAGATTTCGCGAGATATTTGAAAACTCACCCATAGGGATTCAGATACTGGACAGGGCAGGTAAACTGATTACCGCCAACAGGGCTTCCATGGAAATATTTGGAGTATCAGATTTTTCAAAATTCAGCAATTATTGTTTATTTGACGACCCTAACATTACCGGCAATTTGAAAGAAAGGCTGTTGAAAGCCGAATCGGTGGGTTATGAAGCGCCTTTTGATTTCGACAAGATTAAATCCGCGAGTATGTATGAAACGTACAAATCCGGGACTGTCTACCTTGATCTCTGGATTACCCCTTTAAAAAGAGAAGAGCCCGGTGAAGTTACCGGGTACCTGTTACAGATCCAGGATGTAACAGAGCGGAAAAAGATCGAAGAGTACCTGGCACAATCGAAGGATGAACTGGAACTACGGGTAAAACAGCGTACGGTCGAACTGGAGAAGCTGAATCTGGCTTTGAATAATGAGATAACCCGGGGAAAAGAAGTACGTGAAGCTTTGAGGCAAAGCAAATCACAACTGGAACATTTAATCAATGCCATGTCTGAAGGGGTTACTTTAATAGACCATAAAGGGCAGATCGTCAAGGCCAATCCTGCCATGTACCGAATTACAGGAAAGGATATCACTGCTATTGACGGGAAACTGTGCATAGATTTTGGTAAACGGGTGTTTGATGCTGATAATAACACACTGGATGTAAATGACCTGCCGGTATCCAGGGTACTTGAAACACGGGAACCGGTGTACGATTATGAAATCGGGCTCGAGCGTGACAATGGTTCTCAGGTCTGGTTAAAGGTTAATGCCGTTCCATTGATCAGTGAAAGCGGAGAAGTGGAGGGAGTGGTCAGAACTCTGCACGATATCACCAATCAAAAACGCATGGAAGACAGCCTGCGCAAGAGCGAAGCTCATTTACGGTTGATGTTGAACCAGATACCCTGCATGCTGTGGACTACGGACAGTCAACTGGTATTCAATCTTTCACTCGGAGCCGGACTGAAAACGTTTAATCTGAGTCCTAACCAGATTGTGGGAATGAGTATCTTCGATTATTACAATACCAGCGACCCGGATTTTTATCCGATATTAGCGCATCGACAGGCTATATCGGGTAAAGCCGGTACCTATGAATTGCACTGGGAAGGTAAGATACTGGACTGTTATGTTGAACCTTTGAAAGATAGTACCGGAAAAATAATCGGTGTGATAGGCATCAGCTTTGAAATTACGGATAAGAAAAAGGCCGAAGAAGCCCTGAGGGCACTGTCACGCAGGCTGGTTGACCTCCAGGAAAATGAAAGACGCAACATTGCTCGCGAATTGCACGATGAAATCGGTCAATCATTGACAGCCCTCAAACTGATGATGACTCAGGTGGAACGTTCCGGTACAGAGGCAACAGCCAGTCTAACGGAATCACAGGAAGTGGTAACCGAGCTGATCAGGCAGGTCCGCGATATGTCTCTCAGTTTACGGCCCAGTATGCTGGATGATCTGGGGCTGCTGCCGACGCTTCTCTGGTACATCGAACGATATACTTCGCAGACTAAAATCAAGGTAGGATTTGAGCATTGCGGCCTGAAAAATAGATTTTCTCCTGAGATCAACACGGCGATTTACCGGATTATTCAGGAAGCGCTGACCAATGTTGCCAGGCACGCAAACACCAGGGATGTTGACATAACAGTATGGGCAGACGATAGTAATATTGCTCTCAAGATTGAGGACCATGGGCGGGGTATTACACCGTCAGCCCTGTACTCCAGCTCTTCTACGGGAATATCCGGAATGCGGGAAAGAGTGCTGCTGTTGAACGGGAAGCTCAACATCAAGACCGTTCCCGGCTCGGGTACCTGTCTGGAGGCCGAAATACCCCTTAAGTAGTGATACCTGCTATAATAGTCCCAGACATTATGATAAAAATCATTTTAGCCGATGACCACCAGGTAGTAAGAAAAGGCCTCAAAGCGCTACTCAGTTCTGATCCTGATTTTGAAATAACAGGAGAAGCCGGAGACGGGCTGGAAACAGTAAAAATGGCGGAAGAGCTCCAACCGGATGTTCTGGTGCTGGACCTGATGATGCCCGGCATCAACGGACTGGAAGTAACCCGGCAGATGAACAAAAAAAATCCCAGGATTGGGATTGTTATCCTCTCCATGCACAGCAATGAAGCCTATGTCCTGGAAGCCTTGCGCTCCGGGGCCAAGGCCTATATTTTAAAGGAATCACCCCCGGAGGAACTCGTCCGTGCTATCAAAGAAGTTTCTGCCGGACGCCGTTATCTGAGCGCACCGCTGACGGAAAGAGCGATCGAGGCTTATACCCAAAAAACAGAAACAAAACCCATGGACCCCTTTAACCAGTTGACCACGCGTGAGCTCGAAATACTGCAGTTAGCAGCCCAGGGCAATACCAACAGCGAAATTGCCGCCCGTTTATTCATAAGCCCCAGGACGGTTGAAACACACCGCACTAACCTTATGCGCAAGCTGAATTTGCTTAATCATTCTCAATTAATTCAGTTTGCCATTCAACATGGCATCATCCCCGGTAAAACCTGAACCGGAGACTGTTTGTACATCATTCAGTTTCCGTCCGGTGTTTCTGCCGGAAAACTCCGTAGGGAAAACATACCCGCATACGAGCCCCCAGGAGGTTATTTACGTATCTCTACGGATAACATCCAGCCTGATGTCCGGCATATAATTTAAGTAGTTAGAGAGAACACATTAGTTAATTAAAAAAGAGGTGAATTCCAGACCAGGGTAAGGGCAATGGTTAAAATTGTGCTGGCGGATGACCATACGGTTGTGAGGAAAGGTATAAGGGACTTTTTGAGCACCGAGTCAGATTTCGATATTGTTGGGGAAGCAGGGGATGGGCTGGAAACAGTAAATCTGGTAACAAATCTTAAACCTGACATTCTGGTATTGGATATCGTAATGCCCGGGATCAATGGATTGGAGGTCACCCGCCAGCTTCATAATAGGAATTCGGAAACCAGGGTAGTGATTCTATCGTTACAGGACAATGAGGCCTATATCACAGCAGCATTGATTTCCGGCGCAAGTGGTTATGTTTTCAAGGAATCTACGTCCAAGGAATTGGTCAAAGCAATAAGGGCTGTTCTGGCGGGTGACTGCTACATCAGCCCTCCCCTGCCAGTCCCGGTTTACTCCAGGAACTAGTCCCGGTCAACAGAAGTCTTCACAAAAAAACCTCCACTCAATCTATAACTTTCCAGGCCCGAATCTGTTTCGGGCTTTTTCCATTTAAAGAGGGGTACTCCTGAGTTTTGTTTTATTTCCGGTATGCTGACAATATTTTCTGTCATGTTTGCTGATGCGAGTCATTGACTGCTACGGGAATTTTCCACCTGCATTACGTGATTTAAGGGCATAATCTGCGTAGTCCTACGGATACCCCGGAAATCTCCTTAACTGTATCGTAGATATAACATGGTATTTGGCGAATACACACTTTGGAGGTAAACATGACTACAAAAACCAGGATCAAGACTAATACAGGTGCGAATCATAACAAAAAACCGGCTGCCTCCAAGGAAAAACCGGTTTTTCCATTTGTTCAAAATCAGGTTGAACCAGAACTGGAAGAAACCTGGCAGGGAGGAGAGACCAGCAATGCTCCGACCGGAGTGGCCGACATGGATAATCTGGTCTACCTTTACCTGTCCGAGATGGGTCAGACGCCCAAGCTGAATGCGGCGGAAGAGAAAAAACTGGGCAGCCAGATCGAACAGGGCAGCTATCTTAACCAGTTGGAAGTAGAATTGTCTGCCAGAAGTGAAAATGCCCCCCAGGGGAATGAAATTCAATTTGAACTCCTAGAGGGTTTTCTTAAAACCGGCAAGGTTTTCGAAGCTGTATGCCATTATTGCCGGATAAGAGAGGAGTACACTATTGCTCAAAAAGCAGCTGATCCCGGACTTCATCAATCTATAGACTGGTATCTTGAGCCGCAGTTAATCAATTATGTTGCAGACAGGACCGGCCTTGATTATGCCAGGGTGGAACAGTCACTGATTCAGCTTTCCCTGAGTAACCTGTTGATCGGCTGGTCTTTGATCAAGCCGGCAGGACAGGCCAATTCCATCGCTGAATTTGCCCGTATTGTCCGGAGTCCTGAGTTTAAAAGAGAACTGATACAGAGGGAAATTGAAATTGCGGCACATTTTAAAACAATCAGGTCCAGGGCCAATGAAGCCGGGGAGCATCTGATTGTAGCCAACCTGCGGCTGGTGGTCAGCATCGCCAAGAAGTTCGTGGGCAGAGGCCTGTCACTGTCTGATCTGATCCAGGAAGGAAATCTGGGACTGATTCGCACCATGAAGAAATTTGATCACAGGAAAAACTTTAAATTCAGCACTTATGCCACATGGTGGATCAGGCAGTCAATCAGCCGGGCGATTGCCGACAGCTCACGCACCATAAGATTGCCGGTACACATGGTCAATACCAGCAAGCGGCTGTCTGCAACCAGGCAAAAATTATTTCAGGAGTACGGCCGCAAGCCCACCAATGATGAAATATCCCAGTCCATGGGGATATCGACCCCTGCTGTAAACGCTTTAATGGAAGCCATATCGCTTGAGCCGGTATCGCTTGAGACTCCCATTGGAGAAGACGACGACCAGTTAAGCGACTGCATCGAAGACCAGTCCATATTAAGGCCCGAGGATGAGGCCACGCAGTTCTTCCTGAGCCAGCAGATCAGGGCGTTGATCAATACACTGCCGGAGAGAGAAAAGCAGGTTATTGAGCTAAGGTTCGGTCTGGATAACGGGACAGGCCGGACGCTGGAAGAGGTCAGCCAGGAAATGGGCATCACCCGCGAGAGGGTAAGGCAGATAGAACTGAAGGCGCTCAAGATCCTGCGTGACCCGGAAAACAAAGAAAGACTGAGGGACTACCTTTATTAGAGTTCGGTATTATCTCCAGTCTTTGCTCTGAAGAGGCTTTTCCAGGGCGTTGAAAGGTTTTACCCGGGTTACAACAACGTTGTGTGTTCCTTCACGTCTGGAGAGTGTGCCCTGCACTACCAGGAAAGGCGACTTGAAGACATGCTCGTAGCGTTCGTACACCCGGGGAAAGACCATCAATGGAATATGGCCGAATTCATCCTCGAGTGTGATAAAGACGACCTTGCCGTGCGGTCTCTGGCGGCGTATGACCAGTCCTGCAACTGTTATTCTCTCCCCGTCAGCCATTCCGGCTATGTCCTTGCTGCGGAGAACACTGCGGTTGAAGCGAGGCCGCAGGCTGGCCATGATATGCCCGGCAGGGAAAAGATTAAGCACACCGTATTCATCCTTCATCTTTTCCCAGCA
>CAYLVC010000173.1:0-6646 GCA_964387005.1 uncultured Dehalococcoidales bacterium
CTTCAACCACATTTTCAACCCCTGCTTGTCCAACTTGTCGCAACAAGCTGCAAAATTAATGCTTAAGGCCGAGTCATCCTGAGAAACGGCCGTAAACCCCTTGATCCTGGGGTCTCTTTTCAGAATATAGCATTTCCCGAGGAAGGATATTTTATCAGACGAAGCTTCTCGGTCGGCTGCCTGCCGAGACGCGGCAGTACTGTATTTTTCCAGGTTACGCAGTATCCAGTCTGTACGTTCTGTAATATATCCCGCCAGATTATCAATGCAATATGCGGACGGGACAGTGACACTCAGACCTTTTTCCAGGCTGATTTTAAGCCAGACGAGCCTGGCTTTTCGGCTGCGCTTCAGGATGTACTTTATTTTCCGTCCTTTTAGCTCTATTTCGTACTCACCCACAACGGCGGGTTTACCGGTCTTATTCCGGCTGACGGAACCTTTTCGCTTAAGACTGCTGTCCATTCTGTTGTAACCTGTCGCCCTGTCCCTCTGCTTCTAAATTTATATTATTCTAATAGCAACGCCCCATTATTTCAATCTTTGAATCAATAACAGCATTCCCATGGTACCGGGTTCTGCTTCGGATGACAATAAAAAAGGGGGACTTTTCAATCCCCCTTTCATTGATTCCTTCTAAATTGACCTGCGGATATTAGTTCCAGTCTCCAAAGGTTTCTTTGCACAGGGACTGGTCGAATATCTTGCCTGAGGTAATTCCGGGTTCCGCATCAGCGATCATAGCACAGTATTTACCCCACATTTCCGGCTCTTCCCAATCGCTCATATCCGTTCTCCCATCCAGAAAGTCGGTTACCACTTCAGTCTTGACAAAATAGGGGCGCAAGGCAGTTATTGAAACATTCGTCTTGCGTAGTTCACGGGCCAATCCTGTTGTGAATCTTTCCAGGGCAGCTTTCGAAGCGCCGTAAGGAACACTGTACTGTATTCTGACTGCCAGTATGGACGACATATTGATTACAATACCACTATTTCGAGCAATCATCTGAGGCAAAACAGCCTTGGTACAAATGGCTGTTCCATGGACATTCACGTTAAAGATCAGATTCCATCTTTTTAAGGGCATATCTGCAAATTTGTCCTGAGCGGTAATCCCGGAATTGTTCACCAGAATATCTACCTTCCCCAGTATATTGGTGGTTTGCTCTACTAAAGCGGCTACTCTGTCGACATCCATCACATCGGTTGAAATGGCCAGGGCTTTTCTCCCCATTTCAATTATCTGCCTGGCTGTTTCATCCAGGGGTTCCTGCCTCCTGGCGGCTACCACGACATCCGCTCCTGCCGCTGCCAGCTGCAGTGCAATAGCTTTTCCTATCCCGGTACCCCCACCGGTAACAATAGCAACTTTCCCCTCTAAAGACATCGTTATCTCCTTTTCACAAACAATGGGTCTTAACTTCTCTTATTTCATATAGCCTTATTTATTATACTGTCGACTGGAATTACCTTCATTCTAGCACATGCTTTTTCCTAATGCCATTTCAAAACTGAAAACACTTTTTCAACCAAAAACTAACTTCATGCTTGACAAACATCGGGTGATGGTACTATAGTATTAGCCTGTAAGCTGGAAGGTTAGATTTGAGAGTTAATAGAAGACGTTCAGACATAGAAATTATTGCTGAGATGCTCAAAGTCGGTGAAAACGGAGCAGGCAAAACCGAGATCATGTACAGCGTCAACATGAGCTACAGCCAGATTCAAAAATACCTGGGGTATCTGGTCAGTGAAGGCTTTGTGGACACCATTAAAATCGGTAATCCCTGTGTCTATTACCGCGTCACCGATAAAGGTCAAAAACTGCTTCAATTGCTTACCAGCGTCAAAGAAATGCTCGGACTGGATGAATTCGAGCTATAATGAAAATTAGTCTTCCCAGCGTTGTTGTTATTTAGCGTTTCAGTAGATTTTGATCGTAGAGGAATAAGATGGCTGAGAAAAAATTGCTGGTTATCCAGGAGGACCTCCTGAGAAAAATTGATGATAACCGCGGAGAATTGAGCCGGACGGAATTCATTGATCTTCTTATCGATAACCTGCTGCAAGAAAAGGGCGGAGAAGAAAGCCCACCCCCACAGTATGTCAGCAGAGAAGAATTCCAGGAGTTCTCACAGGGGATGAAAGACCTGTTGCGCCGCTTCCTGGACTTTTTTATCAGCTACGGAATGGAGCTGGGGGAAGAGCCCAAAGACCACACTTTCAATGAGTTGGTCCAGAAACTACAGTCGCTTTCTGCCTCCGGAGGAAAAACCAGAACCACCGGAAAATAGACTTCGAAATTGTTAGTCTAAAAGGACAGCCTGACGGCTGTCCTTTTTTTGTTGGTAGAACATACTTCTAGTATTGTAGAGCTTCCCCGGGCTTTCTAATTCTGTCATCCTGTTTTAATGTCTGAGTAATCCCTTAGACTACTCTATTTGTTCGGATAGCTGATATTGTTAGCATCAAAGGGACAGGCTGGATAAATTCATAACGGAATTAACGCATCCCGGGAGGCAATATGAAAAAAGCGATAGACCTGGTCCGTCAGGGCCGTTATGATGAAATATGGCAGATGTGCTGTGGCTACGTTAATATGGATCTTGAACAGTTCATGTCTGTTCAAAGGAGATTGCTCACAGGCCAGATTGAAGCACTGAACAACTCAAGAATCGGACGTAAGATTATGGGTGGAGCATGGCCATCCAGTGTTGATGAATTCAGGGAGGCGGTACCTTTAACCACATATGCCTCATATTGTCCGGAACTGGCTGAAAAACAGGAAAATACACTTCCCGCCAGACCTGCCCAGTGGATTCATACATCGGGCAAAACAGGTGAATATACCTGCAAGTGGGTGCCGATGTCTCAGAGCTTTATCGATCAATTAGGCCCCATAATATATGGCATCGGGCTCATGTCCGCCTGTAAAAGATGGGGAGACCCGGCTCCCGCCGTTAAATGCCCGAATATGATTTATACGGTTGCACCCAGGCCCTACATGTCCGGAGCGCTGGCCAGTATTCTCCAGGAACAAACTCCCGCGCATTACTACCCTTCCCTTGCCCAGGCGGAAAATCTGCCCTTTGAGGAACGCATAAGTCTGGCCTTCAAAGAAGCGTTGTCGGGTGGCATTGACTATTTCTTCGGTCTGTCTTTGGTACTGGCAGAGGTAGGCAACAAATTCAATAACTCGGCAGGAAGCGTTAATATTGCCCCTCTGCTGTCGCAGCCTAAGGCTCTTTGGCGTTTGACCCGTGGTATGATAAAAGCCCGGATGGCAAACCGGAATTTGCTTCCCAAAGACCTCTGGAAGGTCAAAGGCATTATCACCAGCGGGCTGGACAGCTCTGTCTACCGGGAAAAAATTAAGGAATACTGGGGCAGATACCCACTTGATATTTACGCCAATACCGAAGCGGGCGTAATAGCCACTCAATGCTGGGACTTCAGCAGTATGACATTTGTGCCGCATTTGAATTTCCTTGAATTCATTCCTGAAAAGGAACATATGAAATGGCGTTTTGATCATGACTACCAGCCCAAAACCATCCTTCTGGATGAAGTGAAGGCAGGAGAATGTTATGAAATCGTAATAACCAATTTTCACGGGGGCGCCATGGTGCGTTACCGCATCGGCGATATGATACGCATTACCTCTTTGATGAACAATAACCTGGGGATTAAGACGCCCCAGATGGTATTTGAGAGAAGAGCAGATGATTTGCTTGATTTCGCCTCTATTCGCCTGAGCGAAAAAACCATATGGACAGCGCTGGAGAAAACAGGCATACCTTATCAGGACTGGATGGCGTTTAAAAAACCGGGTGAAATGATACTTAATGTACTGCTCGAACCAGGGGGCGGAACAAGCCTGAAGATTGAAGAAGCTGAAAAGGCAATTTATAATAAAATAATGGAGGAGGAATACAGAGGTTTTTCAGGTTCTCAGGCCCGCAGCGATGCCGACAACATGGCTAAGTTGGAAGTTAAATTAGTCTTGCTTGCACCCGGCACATTCGCACGATACAAAGCGATTCGACAGGCCGAAGGAGCCGATATTGCGCACCTTAAACCCCCGCATGTCAATCCTCCTCAAAAAGTACTTTCCATCATACAGGGAAATCCGGAGAGTTCGTTTCCGGTTCATATCAAGTCAAACGCGGATCACACTTCTGTACCTGTTGCTTAGTATTTTAGTACTTGTCCTGCTATTTTGTAAGTCATGGTGCTTGACAGTCTACCAAATTCAAGCAATAATTGGCACTACATGAATATTTATTCTTTTATCCCGTTACTGGCTACTATAGCCTATGTGCCATTGCTGGTAACTATTTTCAGCCAACGTCCCTGGCGCAAGCAACATACTCTGTTTTTACTTTTTTTGGCAGCAGCCACTATCTGGAGTTTGACCGACTTTCTGGTCAGAGCCAGTATTTTGCCTCATCTTCAAGACCTCTGGCTTAGAATCATCGTTATTTTGTTCGCCTGGACGGCGGTACAGTTCCATGCTTTTATTTCATCTTTTTATCCACCTGAAAAAGGACGCTGGCTCCCTTTTGCCTATGGATCTCTTCTGGTTATCTGTGTATTGCTGGGACTGGGACTCCTGACTCATGACCTCCTGGTAATAGATGGGGTTTACCATCCCCAGTACGCTCCGTTTATCGGATTGATTGCCATCCCTCTTTTAACCCTCTTTTTCAGGAATGTTTTTGTTTTGTGGCCCCGCTTGAAAAATAAAGAAAATCCGGCGGTCTACAATCAGACGCTAACCCTGTTGATCAGCCTGATTGTTCTGACTGTTTTCACAGGAGCATCGTTTCTTCCCTGGGGAAGCGAATTCCCCATGAGCCATGCAGGCAATTTGATTATTGCACTTATTCTATGCTATGCAGTAATGGGCCATCATCTGGTAGATGTCGGTTTCGTTATTCGAAGAGGTGTTATCTGGCTTTGCATTGGTATTCTCGGGCTGGCCTGTTATTGGGCCATGCTGCTGGGTATTCATACCCTGATGGATATCGAGCTTTCCTCCGGACTGCTATTTGGTTCTTCGCTGGCAGCCATTATCACCGTGGCAATCGTGTACAAAATGCGAGACCTGGTTACCAGGTTTATGGGACAGGCTTTCCAGGGTGAAAGTTATTACTTTCGTGAAAAACTGGTGGATTTCGCAGGAAAAATACAAAATGTATTTAGCTTGAAACAACAGGGGTCAGAGCTCCTTTTACTGATTACTCACGCCGTGAACTGCCGTAGAGCAGGACTGCTTTTCATGGATGCCGGCGGTGATTTTGATGTTCGCCTGATTGAACCGGCCGGTCCTGATAACAGTATCTCGCATTTCAAAATCAGAAGAGACAACCCCATAATTCGCTATCTCCAGAAAGAACGCCGACCGCTGACAAAAGAAAACCTGTCCGTCATTCCTGAATTCATGGGGCTTTGGCAGCAGGAAAAGGATATCATTGACAAAAGCGGGATTGAATTGATCATTCCCCTTATCAGCCGCGATAATATCATCGGAATCCTGGTGCTTGACCAAAAAATCAGCGGTTTTTTTAACCTGGATGATTATAACCTTATCGAAGATATTACTTCCAAGGTTTCCGTCAGCATGGAAAAGGAATATTTGCGCGAACAGCTCAAAGAAAGAGAAGAAGAGTTGTCGGTTATCAACCGTTCAAATGTTATTATTACCTCCAGTCTGGATATTCAAAGAATATATGACTCTTTCATCAAAGAATTGAAACGGGTTGTAGATGTTAACTGGGCGGCTATTTCGGTGATAGAAGATGAAGAACTGCTTTTCATGGCCATCTCTACCGATATCGGTTCCCCCTGGAAGGTCGGGGAAAGAATACCCTTAAAAGGAACAGCTACGGATTGGGTCGCCGAACACCGGCAGCCCTTAATTGACACAGATCTTTCGGTTGAAGAGCGTTTTACCACCAGTAAATATCATATGCAGCGTTCTATCCGTTCAATTATCTACCTTCCTCTAACTATCTCTAACCAGGTTATCGGTACGCTGACCGTAGCCAGCCGCATTCCCAATGCTTATAATGCCAGGCATTTAAAATTACTTGAGCAGCTGGCAGCCCAGATTGCCATGCCCATTGAAAACGCCCGTTTGTATGCCAAGACAGAACGCATGGCCAGAGTTGACAGCTTAACAGGATTGTTGAACCGCCGCTCTCTGGATGAAATACTCCCCAGCGAAATCGGACGTCACTCACGCTACGGCGGCGTTTTTTCTTTGATTATCCTGGATCTTGATTCGCTAAAAGCACTGAACGATAACTACGGGCATCTGGCCGGTGATGAGTTGCTCCGTCAGATCGGGATTATAATCAAAAATATCATCCGGGAGGCGGATCAGGCTTTCCGTTATGGGGGAGACGAGTTTGCTGTCCTCTTGCCTCATACCAATATAGAATCCGCCTTGAAAGTAGCTGAGAGAATACGCCAGAAGACCTTTGCTCAAATTGAAATCGGTTCTGTTCCCATCAGCATCAGCCTGGGATTAGCCTGCTGGCCTGCCGACGGAATCGGTCCCAATGACCTGCTGGCGGCAGCCGATGCAGCCCTTTATAAAGCCAAGAGAAGCGGAGGTAACCGAAGTGTCTATTCAGCAGTC
>CAYLVC010000174.1:0-1172 GCA_964387005.1 uncultured Dehalococcoidales bacterium
ATAATTCATAACAAAGCTTTAATCATATAGTCCGCCGTTCACCCTTCAGGAGTAATAAAAATCGTTTAAGATTCAATAATTTTCTTATAGTGCTATAATAAAACTTAATTGTACACAGGGAGGGAAAAATGGCTAAAGAAAGAGATGCTTATCAGGAAATAGCCAATATGTGGACTTTTCCGGAATCGAAAAGCTTCCGCAAAATGCTTGAGGCGATAATTACGCGGGAAGAGGCCGAGCTGCTGCTGGAAATGACAACTCCAATCACCGTTCCGGAGCTGGCAAAAAAGCTGAATGTGGATGAGAACAATCTCGCCGCAAAACTGGATAATTTATTCAAGCGGGGATTGTTAGCTAAAGGTCAAACCCAATACCATTTTAAACGAGGCCTTCATTTCTACTTCGCCGGTATACCGGCCAGTGAAGAATACGCTCCTTCGGAAGAATACCGCAAATGGAGAAAAACCTGGGAAGATGAAAATCCCAACCGGGAAGTGAAGGACTGGGTATCCTGGTACAACAAGACCGGGAACCCGATTCACCGGGTCTATCCCTCCCGGCTGGCCATCCTGGCTAACCCCAAAATAAAGAAGGAGCAGATCCTCTGGCATGAAGATGTAGAACAGATTTTCCGCAGAGCCGAGATCATAATCGCCGGTCCCTGCGGCTGCCGTTCGGGTGGAACAGGCATGATGACCGGCAAAATAGTGGAAAAAAGCGTCAGATGCAATCACCCTTTGTGGAACTGCTTCCAGTTCAGCAAGGAAGTACTCAAGTTTTCCAGGGAACGGGGCAACGAAATGAGGGTCTACACCGTGGAACAAGCCCTGGCGAAAGCGGATGAAGCGGAGATAGCCGGTTTGATTCATGAAGGTCCGGCCAATGCCGCCATCATGCCTGGTATTCTGTGCAGCTGCGCTGCCGACTGCTGCAGCATGCTGGGCCAGAGCATGGCTTCCGGGGAAGACATGCACGCACTATATACACCCAGCCGCTTTCAGCCCGTCCTTGACCAGGAGAAATGCAACGGCTGCCAGACCTGTGTCGAACGCTGCTCTTTTGATGCTATCGATATGGTCAAAGTCCCGGGCTCGAAGAAAATGAAGGCTCAGATAAATACAAAGGAATGCATGGGCTGCGGCGTTTGTGTCGTAGGCTGCCCGCAGAAGGCC
>CAYLVC010000174.1:1272-6608 GCA_964387005.1 uncultured Dehalococcoidales bacterium
GGAAGTATTTTTAGTTCCCCTGCCAGGACTTCTTTTTCCACGTCTCTTATGTGCCAGAGACCGATTCCATCTCCTTCCTTAACAAAAATCTTAAGAGCATCCAGACTGAGAGTATTTACCATGATGCAGGGCTGGGTGAGTATACCCGCTTTTCTGAACTTTTCAGCGACCTGTTCGTGTAGCAATGAACCCGGTTGGCCGCAAATAATTGAATAGTGCTCCAGGTCAACCCACTCTACTTTCTCTTTCCGGGCGATAGGGATCTTGGGTGAAGCCACAAAAACCAGTTTTTCCTGGTCGGAGATTCTAACCGGTTTCACCTTATTCAGACCGTAATCAGTACTCATTACTATTCCCATGTCGAAATCCATATCCGCTACCGCCTGGATTATTTTTAGGGTTATTGTGCTTATTATTTCAATATTAACTTCAGGATGCAGTTTACATACTTTTGACAGGGCTGTAGCAACTTGATTATGCAAAAACGGAGTAACCCCGATTCTAATAGGTTTTTGTTTTAGTGAACTAATAAACTTGTCAATGTTGTCAAGTTGCTCCCACATTTCCGTTGTAAACAGGTAAAGTTCCTGTCCCACCCTGGTGAGATAGACCCTCTGTTTTTTGATGTTGAAGAGCTTGACCCCGACATACTGCTCCAGGGCTTTGAGGTGGTAGCTGATAGTAGGTTGGGTCAGACATAATTTGTCTGCAGCGAGGGAAATACTTTTTTCCCTGGCTACGTAGTAGAAAACTATAAACTGATGGACGTCCAGATTGAGAATGCTCATAAGAATCTCTTTCCTTTCCGGACTGTTTTGAGATGGTATCTATATTTCTATAGAGCGATTTGTATTGTGCTTTTACGGATGGGCTACATATAATTAAATTAAGTGATCCTTCTCATCCCACAGCATCACAGATGAATTTTAACACGACGTGGTGGCATCGTCCAGAAACTAACGGGATGTTGAGACCTGCCCTTCTTCCTTCAGGAAATTAATGATTGTACCGTATTGCTTAACATGCGAAATGTCAAGATTGTCATGACTGGAGGTAAAATTGGAACTATCAAATATCAAGTTTCGAATATTACTTTATGGTGCCGCTCTGTTTATGAAACTTACGGCCAGAATCCACCCGTCATTCAGAGAACATCTCAAGCAAAAAAATGTGACCGTCCAAATCAAAGTCATGGACGATTCGGTTGGCCGGTATTATATGTTTAAAAACGGCCGGATTACCTCCAAAAGCGGAATCCATCCCCATCCGGATGTTTGCATGGGTTTTAGTGATGCGGCCCTGGGCGGCAGAATCCTGGTTCCCTGGCGGGATCATCAGGAGATGATGGATGCCATGAAGAATTTCCGTTTGACCCTGGAAGGCCCTGACGAACTGACATGGTGGTTCATGGAGACACTCAGCTTGATGTTTCAGTCTGGTCTCAAATACGGAATTGACGTCGGCCGTGGAATGAAAAAGTTCGTAAATAATTCGAATGCCGGACCTCTGTTCGTTTACGTCAAAGATGGCAAAATAATCCGCATGACCCCCATTGAGTTTGATGGGAGTGATGCGCTGCCTTACACTATTGAAGCCAGAGGGAAAAAGTTCACTCCGCCCCGGAAATGCACCATCTCTCCTTTTGGATTTTCTTTAAAATCGACTATCTATTCACCTGACCGGCTGCTGTACCCTTTAAAAAGGAAGGATTTTGATCCCAATGGCGAACGCCATCCTGAAAACCGGGGTATTTCCGGTTACGAGCGGATAAGCTGGGACGAGGCCCTGGACCTGGTAGCCGGTGAGATCAAACGGGTAAAAAGACAGTACGGCCCCGGGGCTATATTGAGCAGCACCGCCTCTCATCATAGCTGGGGTAATGTGGGTTATTACCTCAGCGCCCACCGCCGCTTTATAAATTCAATCGGCAGCACACAGGTAGTAGCCAATCCGGATAGCTGGGAAGGCTGGTTCTGGGGAGCTACACACCACTGGGGAAACAGTATGCGTCTCGGTGGCGCCGAGATTTACGGTACGGTTGAAGATACCCTGAAAGAATGTGAAATGGTGGTTTTCTGGAGCAGCGACCCTGAATCCATCCCGGGAGCATACAGCGGATTCGAAAGTACCGTCCGGCGCCAGTGGCTGCAAGAGCTGGGGATCAAAACGGTCCATATTAATCCTCACTACGATCCTACAGCTGCCCTCATGGGCGGTAAATGGTTCGCCACCCGGCCGGATACCGGCAATGCCATGGCTCTGGCCATAGCCTATGTCTGGATAACCGAAGACCTTTATGACAAAGAGTATATTAGTACTCGTACAACCGGTTTTGAGAAATGGAAAGATTATATCCTCGGCCAACAGGATGGAATACACAGGGATCCGGAATGGCAGGAAAAAATAACGGGTGTGCCTGCAAAAGATGTCAGGGCATTGGCCAGGGAATGGGGCAGCAAAAAAACCTACCTGGGCGCCGGGAGCCCGGGTAACACCGAGGGAGGGGCTTGCCGCTGCGCTACCGGCCTGGAGTGGGCCCGTTCCATGGTCTGCCTGATGGCCATGCAGGGGATCGGCAAACCCGGCATAAACATGGGTAATATGACATACGGGGCTCCTCTCGATACCAGGTTTTACTTCCCCGGCTACGCCGAGGGTGGAATGTCCGGCGATATCGAAGGCACCGCGTCAGCCATAAATCTTTTCCAGAGGATGCCTCATTTTCCTTCGATAAATACGGTTATCCAGAAAGTCCCCCGTCTGAACATACCTGAGGCTATTCTTAATGGACATTGTGAAGGTTACCCTAACAATACCAAGAGTATCGAGGGGCAGTTCTTCAAATTTTCTTATCCTGCCCCGGGAAATTCCGAAATTAAAATGTACTATAAGTACGGCGGGTCATATATTGCTACCATGAACGAGACCAACCGCTACGTCAGGGCTTACAGGACGCCTAAACTGGAGTTCGTTGTAAACCAGTCGATCTGGATGGAAGGGGAGACTAAATTTGCCGATGTCATTTTACCCGCGTGTACCAATTTTGAACGCTGGGATATAGGTGAAACCTCTAACGCCGGCGGATATATAATTCACAACTTCACCAAGTTAAACCACCGGGTTATCACCCTGCAGCACAAATGCATCGAGCCCCTGGGTGAATCCAAATCTGACTATGATATTTTCCTTCAATTATCCAAGCGGCTCGGTCTTAGTTCCTATTTTTCCGAGGGATCAACTGAACTTGACTGGTGCAAGCGGATATTTGAAGCTTCTGACTTACCCGGAGTAATCTCATGGAAAAAATTCCTTAAAAAGGGTTACTACGTTGTCCCCGCGCCATCAGAGAAGCTCAGGGCTCCTCTGGCTTATAAATGGTTTGCGGAGGGAAGAAAAAAAGACCTGACTGAACCGGTCCCTTTGCCTTCGGATTATACGGAGGGCTATTTGCAGGGGCTTCAAACTCAATCGGGTAAAATAGAATTTGAGAGTTCGAGTTTAAAGCGTTTTGACCCCAACGACCCCGAAAGACCCCCTATGAGCACCTTTATTCCTTCGTGGGAAGGCCCGGATAATAAGGAACTATTCGCCAGGTTCCCGCTTCAGATGATTTCACCTCACCCTCGTTACAGCTTTCATACTCACAACGACGGTAAAGACAGTATTATCAATGATGTCAAAGAACACCGGGTTCTGATAAACGGTTATTACTACTGGATTATCAGAATGAATACCCGGGATGCCCGGGAACGCGGGATCAAACAGGATGACCTGGTCAAGGTATTTAATGACAGGGGTGCAGTTATTTGTGCCGTCCATGTTACTGAACGGCTGCCGCAGGGGACGGTCCATTCTTATTGTTCTTCTGCCATATATGATCCGATAGGAGAGCCGGGAAAATCGGTAGACCGGGCCGGAACAGTGAACTTGTTGACTTCATCCCGGCCTATCATTAAAAGATCACATAGTACAGCTTCAAATTCGTGCCTGGTTCAGATTGAAAAATGGAAGGAGCAGGCTTGAGATGAAAAAGTGGAATTTGATTATCGATGTGGCCAGGTGTGAAGACTGCAATAATTGCTTTTTATCCTGCAAAGATGAGTTCGTGGACAACGATTTTCCGCCCTACTCTATCAGCCAACCCAGGCATGGGCAAAGATGGATAGACATTATCGTCAAAGAAAGGGGACAGTGCCCCAACCTGGATGTAGCCAACTTCCCTGTGCCGTGTATGCATTGCGACAATGCTCCCTGTATCAGGAAGGCCAAAAATGGAGCAGTCTATAAAATGAAAAACGGCATTGTCATTATTGACCCCGTAAAAGCCAGGGGACAGAAGGAAATCGTCGATTCCTGCCCCTATGGAGCAGTCTGGTGGAACGAGAAACAAAATGTAGCCCAAAAATGTACTCTTTGTGCTCATCTTCTGGGTGAAGGATGGAAAGAACCGAGATGCGTCCAGTCCTGTCCCACTGGTTCCCTGAAGATAGTTGAAACGGAAGACTCGCAAATGGAGCAGATTATACGGCAGGAAGGACTGGAAGTCTTTCATCCTGAATATAAAACACAGCCCCGGGTTTATTACAAGAATCTCTACCGCTACCTGAAATGTTTCATCGCCGGTAGTGTCGCTTATTCCCACTCCGGTATTGTTGATTGTGCCGTGGGAGCCAGGGTTACGCTTTTTCACGGCTCAGAAAAGATCGGAGAATATATAACCGATAATTATGGCGATTTTAAATTCGATAAGCTCGAAGAAAACAGCGGACTGTACAGTATTGAAATTGTTTATAAAGACTTCAAGAAAAAGAGACTGGAAATTGCCCTGACTGCCAGCATAAACGCGGGTACGATCATGGTTTAAGCCTGTAGGCAATAGCGGGCCGGGGTGGATATTGATATTTTCACCTTTTTGCTAAAATTATCGTGGTGTTTTCCCTGCGGTGTTCCATTTCCGCCGATAAGAACCCGGCTTGCTTGAACAGCGCTATCTGGTTGTCAACCGTGCAGGGTGTGTCGAAATGATAAAACTCGTCTGAGGGGATGTTCAATTCGCGGCGGAGCCTGATATTCTCCGCCCGCAGCTCGTCTTCAATCGATTGTTCCGTTACCATATAATCGCCTTCAATATAAACGCCGCCGGACTTTAAAGCTTTTCGAATTCTTGTGTACGGGAATGATCTTTTTATGCAGCGTAGTCTCGGGCAAACTACCTGCCTGGTTAATCGGTGTATCCTTCTTGAAAATCCGCATCATCCAATACGTATTTAATTATATCTTTCTAATTGTATTAGAATGAAATTACCCTGGATACCGGATATTTACGGGTGATTTTT
>CAYLVC010000175.1:0-6580 GCA_964387005.1 uncultured Dehalococcoidales bacterium
AGCCAGATGGATCAGGCCTTCAGCACGGGTAATCCGACCGGCCTGTTGATATTGTGTCTGCTGGCTGTTGTGGCTGATATAGGTATTCCTATTCCTTTCGTCCTGGATACGATCCTGATTTTAAGAGCTTATGATATCTTCAGCCGTGTTTCTGATGACATGGTATCCCTTTTGTGGATGGCACTGGCGCTTTTCGTGGGGCGCCACATCGGGTCGGCTATACTTTACCTTCTCTCTCGCATGATGGGCAAAGTATTTTTGAATTGGGTGAACCGGCATGTTCCTACCGTCGGCAGGCGTCTGGATTTATTCAAATGCAGGTTGAATGCCTGGACTCCTTTAGCCGTCTGTACGGCCAGGCTGACACCCGGCCTGCTTCAGATCACTTCGGTCTGTGCGGGCGCAATCCATCTTAGATACGTGCATTTCTTTTTAGGCATCACCCTATCATCGCTCATTTATGACGGTCTGTTAATACTGCTGGGTTTCATTGCCGCCCGAGGCCCCCGCTCATCCGACATTAATTTCACCGTCTGGCTGCTGATAGCCATGCTGATCATTGTCTGCATCCTCTGGCCGCTGGTTTTTTCGCTTTTAAGCCGCAAAACCGGAGATTCCGAAAAAACTATGAAAGATTCCACCGGCCCGGGAAAACTTTAACTTTTATTCGCTCCCGGCGGGAACGGTCTCTTTATTTCCTTCATATCTCAGGACATGGACCTTTTCTATTGTTATCAGCCCCTTGCCTATCACGTCTTTAATCCAGGGTATCATGCTATCGATTTTTCCCTGTGTATCTATTATTTCTATAATGATGGGCAGGTCCTGGCTCAGGCGCAATATATGTGTGGAATGGACATGACTGCCTGCCCCGAATCCCATGATCCCTCTAATAACGGTCGCACCCCTGAATTTTTGTTGTTTCAGCCTTTCCACGATCCACTGATATAGCGGTTTGCCGTCATAGTGGTCAGATTCTCCGATGTATATCTTAAGCAAGACCTGTTCTCCATCGAATTCAGCCATCAAGCACCTCCCAGAATAATCCGTCCCAGTGTCATGCCCAGGAATGTTGCCAGCAAACACGAGCCAAGATTAACCACTATATTAAGAGAAGCCATCAGCCAGGCTCCATCCTCCATGAAACGGATTGTTTCATAGCTGAAGGTTGAAAAAGTGGTAAATGCTCCCAGGAAACCGATAGTAACCGCTACCCTAAGTGCGCGGGGAATAATGCCGGTGCTCAGACCCACCTGCATGATCAGGCCGATAAGCAATGAACCCAGTATGTTCACCGTCAGCGTTCCGTAAGGGAATCCTGCTCCTGCTATTCGTTGTACCAGCCCGCTCAATCCATACCTGCTGAGCGTCCCCAAAACCCCCGCCAGGGCCAGAAATATTATCTCTCGCACTTGTTTATTCCCTTAATAATATTATGATAATAAAAAACTTCTACCGGAACCTGTCCGATAGAAGCTGTCAGTCCAAAAAGGACGGTTTGAGTTAAAAACTATCTCAGGTGAGCCTCATCACCTTCGTTATTATATTCCCGCTCTCTGAAAATAGCCACTCTAAAAACCTATTTTTGCTTCCTGCGTCGTATCAGGATGACCACCAGCACTATTAAGGCGGCTCCTGCTCCAACGAAATACCAGTTGAATCCGGATTGACCGGAATTTCCGGGTTTATCTGCAAGTCGCTGTTGAGGCGGGAGATGCGGCAGAGTAATGACTCCTGCAGGAGACTGTTGAGGTTGAGATATCTTGCCGGGTATTTTCGCAGGAGCGGAGATTGCGTTCAAAAACATTTGTTTCACTTGAGCGGTGTCGAAGGGTTGCGATGCACTCAGTATCCCGTCAAATGACACTGCAACCATTTGTTCGTTATTCAATGAAATTTCCCCACCGCCTGAAGTTTTAACATCGGGAGAACCTTCGAAGTTGAATACTCTCAGCTCTGTGCCGGTGGTGTCGATCAGGATATTGGAACGTACCCTGATTTTGGCCATGATCCCCTGTTTTTTGAAGTCAAATTCGCCTTCGTTATACACATCGACCCCGAATTTTACACCCTCACCAATATAGGGTATAGACTCGATCAGCACTTCAATGCCTTTACCTATAGATGCCCCGGTAAATTTGGATATCAGCCTCTCGGTGGTTGTCATGAAGCCGGACTCATATGCTGTACCCAAAAGGGCCATTCTGGCATGGTAGACAGGTAATTCTGTGTCTTGCAGGTATAATGTCCCCGGCACCCTGGCAATAGCCTTGTCTCCGTTTATCCAGGCAATTTCCACCGATGTATTGCCATCGATATCAATAATATCTCCCGGCATCAAGAAAAACCCTGTTTCAACCGGAGTATAATCGAATTTAGGGAAGGCTGTTTCTCTTTTTACCCTGACCCGTCCGGGATATTTTATACCTTCTGTTGTGTTGTCCGGCTGACCTTCACCGCTGATATCCAAAATCCTGGCAAGCGCGCGGTATTCAAGGGTAACCGGCATACTTTCCAGGACAACAGTACCGGCAGGACCAAGCCTGTCGTAATTGAGAATCACTGCCGCCTTGACTGTACCGCTGATCTTGCCGTCAGTTTTTCCTTCGATGTTAAATCTGCCTGTCTGCCTTTGCAACTCTACTGCCAGTGCCTCGCCGTCGATCAGGCTATAGCTTGGATGGAGATAGCTTACCCTGGCTTCCCCGTTTCTGTCCGTATATTCCGAAGTCCAAAAAGTCTCTTCGTCTATGTCAAAGATATTGAAAATCGGGTAGTTGGCGCTGCCGGCTCCGCTATAGGGGCGCAAAATACCCCGCAGATTATTCCCGGGCTCAAGCTGTCCCGTGTTCAGTTCTTTTTTTGCGTAAAAGAAGACCAGCTTTCCTTCAATTGGCTTCCCATCCTGATCTCTAAGCGTGGCAACCAGATCACCCGCTGGCGCTATATTAACGCCTGTGCCTGCCTGAAAGTAGTCGAAAGGATGATAGTGTTCAAGATCCAGTGTCTCGATTCTTTTACCGCCGTACCTATAGACCCAACGCAGGCTAAAACCCTGTCTGCTCTCACCTGTAGCGGTAAACAAAGAAGCAGTGATGCTGATTTCGGAGACAGCGCTTATATCAGGAACAACGAAGCTGGCAGTGCCTTCGTTTGTCAACGGCCCGGTAGCGAAGCCGACGCTTACATTGGTTTTCCCCTCTAAACGGACTCCCTCAGCACTGAACACTAAGGTCTCGCCTGATATCTTCGGATCGGAACCCATGCTTTTGCCGTTTACTTTCAGGGTAACAGTTGTTCCTGGTATGAGTTGATCGCCCGGCCTGGTGAAAGTGAATTGCTGGTGACTATCCACCGGCTGAGCCCCGCCGAAGCGAAACCAGTGGTCCATACTGGTTTCACTCATGCTCCAGCTATGAGGTGAACCTTCTATTTCAAGTTTTCCGCTCTCCGGTGTCCGGACCGTTTCAGCCAGTTTCCAGGACTTTTCATCTGCGTAAACTGGCGATGGTGAAATTGCCCCCGAAACCAGCGCCAGGCAAAATACCAGCATGGCGGCCAACCGGGCAGTTTTTCCTGCTGAAAGAGACAGCCGCCTGTTTAAATTCGTGGCCTGTTGCAGTCCTTCCTGTAAGCCCCGCATTACCGGCGTCCTCATTTTAAAAATGGCATCGCGTTTCACGATTTTGATTGTATCATATCCCCACCGCTCGCAATTCGCAACTCGCAACTCAATTCCTTTTTCCCTATAATTAAGAAGCAACCATCAATATCTGCGGAAAGGCCGGAACAATGTTTAAAAACGGTAAATTAGCTTCAAGACCCCGGGCGGTTTTATTTGACCTGGATGATACCCTGATCACAGATGGCGGACTCAGTGAGCGGGCCTGGCGGGAGGTCTGCCGCGAATTCGCACCATTGGCCGGTCTGAGTGGTGAAGATGTGCTGTACGGCGCTATCAGGCAGTCATCAGATAACTACTGGAACGACCCGGAAACTCATCGCCGTGGCCGGCTGGCTCTGAATGCCGCCCGGCGTGAAGTTGTCGGACAGGCCTTTCGTTCCCTGGGTTTGCCGGCCGGTTCCGTTTCAGACCGGATAGCCGATGCCTTTTCCGATAAAAAAGACCGGGCTATCAGCCTGGTATCCGGTGCAATTGATATACTCAAATCGTTAAAGGAGTGCGGACTGCCGCTGGCCCTCCTGACCAACGGGGCCTCTGATACCCAGCGTAACAAGATCGAAAGATTCAGCCTGTCGCCTTTCTTTGATTGCATACTGATCGAGGGTGAGTTCGGCGTGGGGAAACCGGACGAGCGGGTTTTCCGGACCGCCCTGGAGAAGCTGAAGGCTGATGCAGCCTTTACCTGGATGGTGGGTGATGATCTCCGGCGGGATATCGCCGGGGCTGCCGGACTGGGTATAGGCACTGTCTGGGTAGACTGGAAAAAGAGCGGGCTGCCCCCGGCTTCGCCGGTAATGCCGGACTGTATCATCAACAGCCTTACTCAGCTGCCGGACTGCCGTGGATAATCGCCCAGGGTAGTTTGCTGCCATTCTCCCACCGGCGGTGGGCAAAATAGTCCGCATCAATCTGTTTTTCTTCTATCATTCTGTGCCATTCCGGCAGAGAGTCCTGCTCCATCCCGGCCAGGACCCCGGCCAGTGTACTGTCCCCGCGGGAAAGTACGGCCTGTATTTCACTCCACTGGGGGCTTTCATGTTTAATTTGAATCCCCTTGTTAGCCAGCCTGTTTTTCAGGTAAGACGTTCTTTGTCTGATCGTATCCAGGGGGGCCATGGGCATCAGTTGAAATTCAGTTCCCGCTTTTGGCACGAAGGGAGAAAGATTAATGGACAGGCGGGTCTTGGCCCGGCTGCTGCCGATTAGCTTCTTGCTTTCCAGTACTAATTCCGCCAGTGCCTGGATATCTTCCTCGGTCTCCCCCGGGAGACCGGTCATAAAGTAGAGTTTGATCTGCTGCATGCCCTTGTCCGCCGCCTGCCGTACCGATTCCAGAATTTGGGCTTCATTGATGCCCTTTTTAATGCTCCTGCGCAGTTCTTCTGAACCGGCTTCAGGCGCCAGCGTAATAGAACGCAGTCCGCCCCTCACCATCTGCTCCAGCAGCCGCGGTGTTAGCGATGTAAGCCTGAGCGAGCTGATCGAAAACCGGGCGCCCAGACCCAGCAATCTCTCCAGAATGTCCTCTATGGCGGGATGATCGGTAACCGCCGGTCCTACCAGCCCCAGCCTGCGGTGGGACTTGATTCCTTCTGCTCCCATACGCACGATTTGTTCCGGCTCATGGAAACGCATGGGACTGAAGGCCTGGCTGACCAGGCAAAAACGGCAGCCGTGGGCGCAGCCCCGCTCCACCTCGATGAGGTAAAGATCGTTCAGTTCGGTATCGGGAGTAATTACCACGGAATGCAGGGGATATTCTCCCAGGTCTCTGGTCCACTGCCGGGAAACAGGTCTATCGGGATGGCAGCGCGGCACATAAATGCCGGGCAGGCCGGAAAGCTCTTCAAGCAGCTCTTCACGCCGGCTTGCAATACTGCTGCTGAGAAGGGGAAGAAGCGAGGGTAAAATAGCCTCGGCCTCACCTGTGCACAAACAATCGAAAAAGGGGGCTACCGGCATGGGGTTGGCCGTGATGCAGGGTCCTCCGGCAATAATCAGCGGCTGGGTCTCATCCCGCTCGGTGGAATAGAGCGGGATCCCGCCGGCCGTTAATAATGGGGCTATGTTGCAATAATCTATCTCGTAATTCAGAGAAAAAGCCAGGACGGCAAAATCACTGAGGGGCCTTTGTGATTCCACGGAAAGGGGTACCGAGCCGGTCCCCCTGATTTCCCTGTCCCAGAAGACCCGCTCGCAAAGTACCTCCTCATGCCGGTTCAGCCAGCCGTAAATACCCTGTAGTCCCAGGTTGGACATGCCGATAAAATAAGAGTTGGGATACACAAAGGCAAACGGCAGCTTGCCTCCCCAGTCCTTGACAACCGCGCCGCTCTCCCTCGAAAGGCGCAGCCTGGCTTTCTCCCTTTCTTCCCATGTTATGGAATGTCTGTTTGCTGTCATATTTTATACCTGGCCTGCTATCAGTCCAACCGGCCGGTTGGCCCGTACATCAAATAGTCCGGACTCGCAGAGCCTCAGGTAGGGAATGGCCGGAGTAGGTAAAACAGAAAGAGTGGTGCGGAGGTCTTCCAGGACACAGCCCAATTCTCTGGCAGCCTGCTGGACACGCTGGAATTTCTCAGCCAGCGCTTCCATAGGTTCATCCGAGATCAACCCGGCTATGGGGAAAGCCGTTTCTGCCAGCACCCTGCCGTCCAGGCAGACTACCCAGCCTCCCTGGAGCTCCCGGATGCGGTTTACTGCCAGCGCCATATCGGACTCATTTGCCCCGGCCGTTATGATGTCCGCCGAGTCCCAGCAGGTGCTGGTGGCTGCCGCTCCCTTTTTTATCCCCAGCCCGCGGATAAAGGCCGTAAACATCTTCCCCGGAGCGTAAATATGTTCAATCGCGGCGACTTTGATGATATCCCTGCCCGGGTCCATCCGGATCTG
>CAYLVC010000176.1:0-1570 GCA_964387005.1 uncultured Dehalococcoidales bacterium
ATCCGCTGCAACTGCTACAGTCATGCTCAGAACAATCGTGTTCTTCATCGTGATAATGTTTTTCTCTCTTTTCTCCGATTACGGAGCCAGAGCTACGAATCCATTCATCAACAACATCTTTTTGATACAGATGCTGCCTGCTGTTGGGAATCCTGCCAGGGATCCTTTCAATTCTGCCCATTCGCTTTACGGATTCAGGACTCTTATAGCCAAGCATATAGCAAAGGTCATCAACGGTATAGTAGGGGACATCTGCCATTTTTTCTGCAATCTGAGACTGTCTCTTTTTTAGACAGGGCCAGCAAACCCGCCCCGTATTACGAGAGTTCAGGTTTGCACCACAGGATAAGCATTTTCTCACCGGTTTATTTGTCATTGTAGTGATAAGTAGCGATAAATTGTATTCAAAAGCATCAGTCTATTTTACAGTAATTATAGATGATGCGCGGATTACATAAAAGTGAACTAAATCTGTGGTTTATTCTACATGCGGGCATATCGATACGAAGGCATCATGCTTCCGATAATATATCTGCGCCGCTCGGAAAAAGATGACTGCGGAACCTGATGGAAAAATTAAAGTGAGCGTCGATATCCACCCCGGGCCGGCGACACCGGCCCAAAAGCTTGCCTGGCGCAAACTATGGCAGAAACTTATTGCCGAACCAGCGAGGAAAGAGTCCCCTAATAGCTCTTCTGTTTGATTTGTAAATTCTCATTAACGCTTGACATTATATGAACATATGCATATAATCAGGACATGAATGAGAAATATGAATTACCCACTCTCAAGTGCTTACGGTGCGGACATCAATGGATACCCAGGACACAAAGTGAACCCAAACAATGCCCAGGATGCCGCTCTCCTTATTGGGACAAACAAAAATGGAAGAAGAGTGGGCCGAAGAATAAACACGCTTTATGACCTTTGATAAGTTGGAAAATATGGTAAATTGGCCAGGGTCCTTGCATCAAGAGTATTGTTAGGATTTAGGACGGAAAAAGTCGAGGATGGATGGGGTGACTTCATGAATAAAAATGCTTTCGTAATTGTCAGGGTGAGTGCAGAAGACCAGTTGAAGGGCTATGGCCCTGATGTGCAATGGGAAGATGATATTCTGCCTGTTGTGTCGATGCTTGGTCTATCGGTAAGTGAAACATACCGGCGTATTATTCAGGAGTCAGCCACCGGATGGGAGCGTACCAAGTTCGAAGGAGCTGTCAGAGAAGCACTGGCACTCTTTGAAAAAGGAGAGATCAGCACTTTACTTTTTCCCAGGGTAGACCGCGAAACCCGTTTTGTTTTTGGCTCGTTTGCTTTACTTACTGAAGTGGTTAGATCAGGCTTGCTTGTTTACTTCGCCAGAGAAAAGCTGGCTCTGGATCCAAACGATCCGGAAAGCGTAGAGCGCTATCTAACTAAAGCCTCTCAGGCCCAGGCTTATGTCCAGACCATGAAAGCCAATACATCGAGGGCTAAACGTAAACTTCTCCGTGAGGGTAAATTGCCGCAGGGTACCGGAGTTGGTATCTATGGTTATAAGTGGGATAGGGCTACCAAGAAACGGAC
>CAYLVC010000176.1:1580-6580 GCA_964387005.1 uncultured Dehalococcoidales bacterium
TGAAAGAGATATTCACTATGATAGCAACCGGTCATAGCATAATTTCAATTGCCAAACATCTCAATGAGCGAAGCATCCCAACTAAAGGTTCGAAGGACGGAAAACGCAAATTCTGGCACAGCCTGACAATCCGGCGCATGATAAAGAATTCGAGTTATATCGGTAAAACCTACTTCGGTATGACCTCCCGCTTAAGTAAAGCTAAAACAGTTCAACATCCACAGGAAAATTGGACATTACTGGATAATGTTACCCCGGCCATCATCAGCGAGGAATTATTTAGCCAGGCCAACAAAGAACTTAACAAACCTAAAGTGAGAACTGGATACCCGAAAAATGAGTATTTACTCAGAAATCACGCATTCTGCTCATTATGCGGAAGACCACTGGTTGGGCACTGTCTGAATAAAAAGTACCGCTATTATCAATGCAGTGGAGCCCGTCCCTATGAAAATACCGGGAAGCAATGTTCGGCCAGGTATATACGCGCCGATGACCTTGAAAGTAAGGTATGGGATAAAACCCAGGTAGTACTGGCTAATCCAGGGGTTATTCTGACCCAACTGGCTGATTCGACTAATTCTCGTAGCATGACTGAGGTAGAGATTGATATAGTGGCAATAAAAGAAAATCTGCGCACTTACGAAAGGCGTCGAACCAATCTACTTCAAGCTATGGAACTGGGCGAGTTTGAGAAGGATGAGATACTGGACCGGTTAAACAACCTTAAAAACTTGCGCCATGAGGATGAAACCAAGCTGTCTGACCTGCTTTCGACCAGGGATAATATCCAAAATCTAGCCAAGGCCAAAATCAGGCTTAATCATCTTTACGACCACGTAATGGAAAATCTCGATGGCGGCACAGAGGATGTAAAAAGGCTGGCACTTGACGCCTTAGATATAAGGGTCTATGCCAGCCCTGATAACCTGGAGATAAAAGGGGTTATTCCGCTTCAGCTAGATTTACCTACCATTGCACAAACATCGGCATCACGACATGAATATAATTGTCGGCGCCTACCGGTTTGATGACGCCGGGGCTGGAAGGGCTGGTGGTCTCCAGCGAGACCTGGGTCTCTTTCAGCACATTGAGTACGTCCGTCAGGTATTTGCAGTTGAAGGCGATCTTGGCTTCGCCGCCCTGCACAATGGCGTCCACATCGCCTTTGTCCTCGCCGATTTCTTCGGAGCGGGCGGAGATTGTCATCTTGCCGGGGGTCAGCTCGCCGCCGGGGGAGACGATCAGGCGTACGATTCCCGTGCTGTCGCGGGCAAAGATGGAGGCGGTCCTGGCGGCGCGGAGGAACTCCGCTACGTCCACAATCGCCCTGGTGCCGGTGTTCTGGGGGATAAGCTGCTCATACTGCGGGAAGGTGCCCTGGAGCAGTTGGGAGACCAGCTCGGTATTCTTGAGTTTAAATAAAATCTGGCTGCGGTTGGGATTGATATTGACCTCAACCGGTTCTTCCTGGTCGGACATCAGGCGGTTCAGCTCGGTCAGGGTTTTGCCCGGGATAATGACCTCTATTTTCTGCTCGATGGGGGTGGCGATATTCAGTTTAAAGACTGCCAGGCGGAAGCCGTCCGCGGCTGCCAGCGTCAGTGTACTGCCTTCGAACCTGGCGTCCACCCCGGTCAGCACCGGGCGGGACTCATCCGCAGCGGCGGCGAAGGCCACCTGGGTGATGGCCTGACGCAGGTCGCTGATCCTGATGGTGGTGGTGATGCCCTGCTCAACGGTGGGTATGGGCGGAAAGTCCTTGGAGTCCATGCCGCTGATGCGGGCTTCGTAGCGGGCGCACCTGAGGGCTACTACTTTGGACTTGGGCGCAATGCTCATTTCAACCGTTTCGGGCATGACCTCTTTGTTGACCACTTTTTCTTTGGGCAGCGAGTTGACGAACTCGGTCAGAAGCCTGGCCGGAACCGTTATCGTGCCCTCTTCCTCCACCTTGGCCCCAATCCAGCAGCTTATGGCCATTTCCAGATTGGTGGCAACCAGCTTCAAGCGCGATTGGTCTGTTTCAATGAGTATGTTATTGGTAATCGGTATCGTGGTCCGTGTAGCCACCGCCCGCCCGACTATTCCCAGTCCGCTGTTTAAGTCCTCTTGAGTACAAGTGAGTTTCACTTTACACCCCCGCCAGAATTATTTATATAAATAGTATGAATTTTAACTACGTGACGTTGATTATATAATAAAGGATAGCTTAAAGCAACAGGGGAGACGAGTTTTGAGTATTGAGTTTTGAGCAATTGTTACTCCAGGATAATCGTCCCGCTCTTGCCGCCGCTTTTTTTCACCAGCCGGATATTGTCTATCCTGATTCCGCGGTCAACGGCTTTGCACATATCATAGATGGTCAGGGCTGCTACGGCGGTGGCCGTCATGGCTTCCATTTCCACACCGGTCTGCCCGCTGTTTTTCACCGTAGAGGTAATAAGGACGGCGTGATCGGCCTCATCGATGGAGAACTCAACCCGGATTTCGCCCAGGAGCAGCGGATGGCAGAGGGGAATCAGGTGCGGGGTCTGCTTGGCGGCCAGGATGCCGGCCAGCTGCGCTACGGTGAAGACGTCGCCCTTGGTTATTTGGCCCTGTTTGATCATCTCCAGGGTTTCAGGCTTCATGTGAACCGTACCCCGGGTTACCGCCTCTCTCAGGGTTTCGGCCTTGGCCGAGACATCCACCATGCGGGGTTTGCCGCTTTCATCAAGGTGACTCAATTTCTCCATGCTAACCTCCCACCTGGCAGAAAAACCTGTCGCCGGGATGCTGTCCGGATACCAGGTTATGACCCATAGGTTTGACACTTACGGCTGCCTGGATCAACTCTTTGAGCCTGTCGGCGGATATACCGGAGCGGATCTGTTCTCTCAGGTCGATCATGGTCTCGGACATCAGGCAGGGGCGCAGTTTGCCGTCGGCTGTCAGTCTCAGGCGGTTGCAGCTAAAACAGAAATGGTCGCTAAGGGCGGTGATAAAGCCCAGAGTGCCTCTGGCATCCGGCAGGCGGTAGTATTTGGCGGGGCCGTTGCCCCAGGTATGCATATACGGTTCCATTTTCCCCAGCGGGTCCAGGCGCTTCTTAATCTCGCGGGTGGAAAGACCGGCAGGCGTCTTGCCGTCCTGCCCTGAATAGGGCATCAGCTCGATAAAGCGCACGTGCCATTCTTCGGTAATGGTCTTGCGGGCGAAGTCCAGGATTTCATCGTCATTGACACCGTCCATAACCACAACATTGATCTTGACCGGCGTCAGTCCCGCCTGGCGGGCTGCTTCGATTCCTGCAAAGACATCCGAAATCTTTGCTCCGGACTGGCCTGCGCGGCAAATCCGGTCATACTTTTCAGCCTGCAGGGTGTCCAGGCTGATATTGACCCGGGTCAGACCGGCCTGCTTGAGCTCTGCCGCATATTTCGCCAGGAAAATGCCGTTGGTGGTCATGGCGATATCCGCTATTCCCGGGATTTCTGAGATCATGCGGACGAAACCGGTAATTCCCGCCCTTACCAGCGGTTCTCCGCCCGTCAGGCGGATTTTGTTTATGCCCATTTCAGCCCCTGCCCGGATGATTGTAAGCATTTCTTCGTAGCTCAGGATGTTGGTGTGGGGCAGCCAGGGAACGCCTTCCTCAGGCATGCAGTAAACGCAGCGCAGGTTGCAGCGGTCGGTTACCGAGACGCGCAAATAATTGATCGGGCGCTGGAATGAATCAGATAGACCGGTCATAGTTTTTTCCTTTTCAACGGGGGAAAATTACTAACCTAATTATAACACCTTTATTTCAGTGATTGTAACAGCACGCAGGCTTTTTGGGCCGCACGTCCCCGGTGACTGATCCTGTTCTTGGTTTCCGGAGGCAGCTCGGCCATAGTCCTGTGGAGCTCCGGAAAATAGAAAACGGGATCGTAGCCGAAACCGGCTTCACCCCTGGGCACGGAAATAATCAGTCCGTCGCAGCGTCCCTCGCAGCAGTCAACGCGGCCGTCCGGCCAGGCCAGGACAATAACGCAGCGGAAACAGGCCGTCCGCCGGTCATGGGGTACACCGCTCAGCCTGTCCAGCAGAAACCGGACCCGCTCTTTGTCGCCGGCATTTTCACCGGCATAGCGGGAAGAGCGGATGCCGGGCTCGCCCCCGAGGGCATCTACCTCCAGTCCGGAGTCATCCGCCAGGGTCAGAAGGCCACTTGCCCGGACGCCAGCCAGGGCTTTGAGGCGGGCGTTTTCTTCATAAGTGCTGCCGTTTTCATCCACATTCAGGCTGAGACCCAGCCCGGCCGGGGTAACCAGTTCGAGACCGGTCTCCTTCAGCAGGCTGCGGAATTCCAGCACCTTGCCCTGGTTATTGGTGGAAAGCAGTAATTTTTGCATGGTCTAATACTCGATTCCCACGCGGGAGTGGATTCCCCGGTCGTAGGGGTGTTTGATTTTGACCATCTCCGTGACCATGTCCGCCGCCTGCACCAGCCTGGTGTCAGCCCGGCGGCCGGTCAGAATCAGTTCGACGTTCCGGGGCTTTTCCTGGACAAGGCGGAGGATGTCTTCCACCTGGATCAGCTTGAAAGTGGCGGCCAGGTTGATCTCATCCAGCACGACCAGGTCATATTTCCCGCTCAGCATGGCTGAACGGGCGGCTTCCAGGGCTTTGACGGCCTGGGCTATCTGTTCCGGTTTGACCCTGTCCGGGTAAACAAAGCTGTCGCTGCCGTAGCTTTCCAGGGTGACGCCGTCCAGTTGCTTCAGGATTTTACGTTCACCATAATCGTAGTCGCCCTTCATGAAAAAGATAATATAGACCCTCAGTCCGTGACCGAGAGCCCGGATGACAGTGCCCAGGGCAGCCGAGGTCTTGCCCTTGCCGTCCCCGGTGAAGATCTGAACCAGTCCGGGGCCGAATTGTTCATTGCTGCGTTCCAGTTTAATCTCTTTCTGTGTCAAGGCAGTTTACCTCTGAACTAAAAATTGCAGTTGGGCTGCAGGAAATTGTTAAGG
>CAYLVC010000177.1:0-6543 GCA_964387005.1 uncultured Dehalococcoidales bacterium
CGCCCATGCTGCCGGTTGAAGTTATCAATTCCACCTGCAAACTGTACAGTAAGGCTTATGAACGTCTAACCGGAACAACCGTGAGTTAAATACGAAATGAAGCAGCCGGAACAAGGGGAGAGAGTCGATGGCAAGCATTACGGGAATCCCGCCTTATGATCTTGACCTTAATACCCAATACCCGGTACTGGCCGTAAATATGCGATATACCTGCATCGGTTATTCCGGAGCAACAAGGCATAAACACCGCTCCGCAGCCGATGACCTGCTGGCTGAAAGGCAGTCTATTTATCACAAAGAGACCTTCTTTTTGACAGTCACCCGGGACAATACCTTTACCTGGGTGTCTCTGGCGGAATGCAGCAGCTATATTCCCGGATTGCCTCAGACCGCCTATCCTGTGCATACCCCCGGGAGAGCGGTCCGTTACGGAACTAACAAAAATATTGGAGAGAGAAAAAACATGATTAATCCAGTCAGACCTTTCAGTATTACCGGCATCAACATGGATGGATTCGATCCGAAAAAAGAATACCCGGTACTGGCCATCGATATGGACCAGTATCTGACTGATGAACACGAGCACGAGGAAGCCGGTCTCGATGAGGATGAGAACGGGTGCGAATGTGAGCATCAGTCCCAGACCCTGGCCTTTTTCCTGGTCGGTGATGACAATGGGGAATTCGCCTGGGTTGCCGAAGATGAGTGCCGGCTTTACCCGCTGCGCGATTAACCGTATCTTTCCCCACGCAACCCACAGATAACCCGGGCTGAGCCATTCACAGGTTGATTATGTAAAGATCCCTACCTCTCCAGCAGGTCCTTGGTGGTGGGGAGACTGTCGCCCAGCCTCGGGTCAGTTTTCACAGCCATGTCCAGCGCCCTCCCCAGGGCCTTAAATAGCGCCTCCGCCTTGTGATGATCATTGGTCCCATGCCTGACTGAGGCATGCAGATTCATGCGGGCTTCAGCTGCAAAAGACTCCAGGAAATGGCGTATCAGGTCCGAAGGGAAACCGGTCATATCATTGTCGCTGAAAGGAATATCCAGCACGGTATAGGCCCTGCCGCTCAGGTCAACCGCCACCTCTACCAGGGCGTCATCCATCGGCACCACAGCATAACCCATGCGTACGATGCCGCGCTTTTCACCCAGGGCTTCATTGAAGGCCTTTCCCAGGCAGATTGCTACATCTTCGATCACATGATGCATATCCGTCCCGTTGGCGGCGCACTGTATGTCAAATTTGCCATGCTGCGCCAACTGCGAAAGCAGGTGATCGAACATGCGGATGGCGGTGCACATCTCCCATTTACCGCTGCCGTCCAGGTTCAGCTCAAGGGCCACGCTGGTCTCCTGGGTATTCCTTTTGATATTCGCTTTTCTAACCATCGATTCTCTCTCCTAACTCTTTCAGGGCTTCAATGATCCTGTCGGTCTGCTCCGGTTTGCCCACGCTGATGCGGAAAAAATTTTGCAGCAGCGGGGTATTATAGTAACGTACCAGTATTCCTTTCTTTTCCAGTTCATCCTGGATAAATCCGGCCTGGCCTCTGACCATCTCAATAAGTATAAAATTAGCCTGTGACGGGACCGGCCTGAGAAAGTCCAGATGCTTCAATTTTTCGAACAGACGGCCCCGTTCCTCTATCATCTTCCGCACCGTGCCCAGCAAATAGTCCCTGTCCTTGAAGGACTCTCTCACTGCCGCCAGGGCAGCCATGTTTATGCTGTAAGGCGGTTTTACTTTCATCAAAATTTCGGCTATTTTCACAGGAAACAGGCCATAGCCGATACGCAGGCCGGCCAGACCGGCCCACTTGCTGAACGTCCTCAGGACTATCAGGTTGGGATATTGCGGCACCAGTCCGGCTACACTCCGACCGCTGAACTCAAAATAGGCCTCGTCTATTACCAGGGGCAGACCTGTTTTTACCAGTTCCAGGATGTCTTCCCGGGTGATAATCGTGCCTGTGGGATTATTGGGACTGGTAATAAATATGATGCGCGTTCTGGGCGTTACGGCGGCTTTGACGGCTTCAACGTCTACGCTGTAGTCCTGCCTTCTGAGGACGTTGACCGCTCTGCCCCGGCAGACCTCGGTGCAGAAGCGGTACATATCAAAGGTCGGCACCGCGATAATCACCTCATCTCCGGGTTCCAGGAAGATGCGCAGAAGCAGGTCGATCAGCTCATCGCTGCCGTTTCCCGCCACGATATGTTCTTCCCCCAGTCCGACATATCCGGAAAGCATCTTGCGAAGCTCGGTCTGGGCTGAATCCGGGTATATGTTAAAATAGGGATAGGCTGCCAGGGCTTCCCTGACACGGGGCGAACAGCCGTAGGGGTTTTCGTTGGCATCCAGCTTGATAATGTCCTTTTCAGGTATTCCCAGCTTCGCTGCAATCACATCCGGCGACTTGGCCGCCGAATAAGCTCCAAAGCGGCTCATATCTATTTTTACCAGTTTCTCGATAGGTTCTGTCATTCACATACCCCTGGAATTATTCGATGAACAGAAAAATTGTAACACGTTAGAGAAGTCCGGGACAACCCGCAATTCGGATTGACCGGTGTACGGCAGGACTCCGGCGCCTTCACCCCCTGCCGGCCGGTGCGCTGTAAGGCTGTGGTAGGTTTATTTGACATTCGCCGGTGTGAAATCTATATTCTTAACCAGCGATATCCGCTTTGCACCGTCTTTTCTAAATCAACTATAGAAATTATCTGTCTTATTTGTCAGGCTGCATTAAACCGCCTGAAGTAAGAATTTAGAGGAAAATTATGAAGCTTTCACTCAAAACCGGACTGATTATGTCACTGGTTGTCATTTTCGCCTTAACGGCCGGAATATTTGCCGCCGCCGTTTGCACTCTGGACGGCATGGACCGGGATACAGATGAGATTATCAGCCGGATGGCAGAGGAAACAGCCGGAACAGACGGCATCGAGGCTTTACAGGAGGAAAAGGACAACGGCCGGTCTGCGGGAATGATGGTAATGATAGGCCTGCTGGCGGCAGCCGGAGTTATCACAATCTTAACGATTATTGTCTTGTCAAGAAGGAAAGACAGGGAACACAAAACCCTGCACCCGGCTTCCACCGCTAAAGCTGCCGGCGCTCCGGCTCAAAAAATCAGCACCGGACTACCGGGTGCAAGCGGGAAGACCGCTCCTGATTCCGCTGCAATCCAAAAACGTTGTACAGAACTGACAGGCCTGGTCCGCTCCTGCGCCAGCCGGCTCGGCCTGGCCGGGGATCAACTGGCTCAAGCCGCCAGGCAGTCCGGCGAGTCCAGCCTCCGCATAACAGACGACTGCCTGCTGATAAAAAAAGAAATTGAGGAACAGTCCCTGGTTTCCCAAGAGATATCCCTGGCCGTGGATGGGCTCGATACAATTATCAGCCGGGTCTCCGGCGCTGCCGCTGAACAGTCGCAGGAGACCGGGAAGGCGGCCAGCGAGGTTGCAGCCATGTCTCAAGTCCTTTCTCAGGCAGCTGAAAGCGCTGCTGCCGCCGCCGCAGAGGCCGGACAGGCCACGGAACTGCTCCTGGATTTAATAGACAAGAACCAATTGGAGATGGCCGAAATCGAAAAAATCAAAGAGTCCACGGCCGTGGCAGCCAGGAAGATAGAAGGGCTGGGCGGCAGGTCCAGGGAAATCAGCCGCATAGCGACGGTTATTGATGACATCGCCTCGCAAACCAGTTTGCTGGCTTTGAATGCGGCTATTCAGGCCGCCCGTACGGGAGAACAGGAATCAGGTTTTGCGCAATTATCCGATGAGGTCGGGCGACTTTCCGAACGGACTTCAATAGCCTCCAGGCAAATAACCGACCTGATCAGCAGCCTTCAGAAGGACATCCGGGAAGCCGCCGAATTGATGACCGGCAGCACTCCGTCCGTTCCTGAAGAGTACCCTGCAATATCCCGATCCGGACAGACACTGGAAAGGATTCAGAGTATAACGTCCCGCCTGAACAAAAAGATGGAACAGCTGGCCTCAAAAACCCGGCAGGCGTCCACCGCAGCCGGCGATGCAGCCGGGCTGGTAGGCAACACCGTCCGGATTTCCGAACGGATAGAGCAAGCCACGCTTGCCCTGTCCGGACCGGTCCTGAAGATCAATAATTCGATCAAGTCCGCAGCCGACACAGCCGGCCAAAACAAGGCCGCAATTGAGCGAATTTCAGCCTCAGCCCGCGAGATGATCAGCCGTTCGCAGGAACTGACAGCCTCTTCCCGTGACCTGAAGACCGCCGCCGGAAATATGGCTGATTCTGTTGCAAAATATCCAACCGAGTAAATACCCAACCGATTATTGGTCGAATCTTCTCTCTATGGTATACTGTAAAAATAATGGACGTAATCCTATAAGTACCCGTCCAGAACTTCATCATCCGCCAGCCTGTCTGATCAGGCGCCTTCAAACCGGTTATGTAATATGCAGTGGAGGAATTCAAACGTGGAAAAGCAATGGGCTGAGATGACCCCGGAAGAAAAAAGGGCCAAAAGACTCGAACCTTATTTCAATCCCACCCACATCAAGTTTAAAAACAGTGGCGCGGAAACACTCTACATGCAAAGATTAACGCGTCTTCTGAAGGTCTATATGAATGAAGTGCCGGACCGGGTTCCGGTCTCTCTGCCCTCTGGCAACTTCCCGGCCTATTACGCCGGCGGCAACCTGCACAAGGCCATGTATGATGATGCTTTCGCCCTTGAGGCCTGGATGAAGTTCCTGAACGACTTCAAGGATTCCATGGATACCATCGGCGGCCCCGGCCTGATCTACGCGGGACCTTCCCTGGAAGCGCTGGACATGAAGCTGCTAAAGTGGCCCGGACACGGCCTGGGACTCAACGTGAACTCCTTCCAGTACGTTGAAGGCGAATATATGAAGGCCGACGAATATGATGCCCTGCTGGAAGACCCTTCGGATTTCGCCCTGAGGAAGCTGCTGGCCCGCGGGGTGGGTTCGCTTAAAGCCCTGGAGAACCTTACCCCATTCTCTCATTTCCTGGGCATGCCGATGTCCCTGGCCTTACCCTTCTCCCGTCCCGAAATCCAGAAGGCCTTTCAGGCGCTGATAGACGCCGGGAAAATTACCCAGAAAAGACAGGAAAAGCTGATGGCCTTCAGTGAAGCCACCCTGGCCGAGGGGTTTCCTGCCCTGAGAGGCGGACTGGCCGTCGCACCCTTTGATGTTATCGGAGATTCCCTGCGGGGCACGCAGGGCGTCATACTGGATATGTACCGCCAGCCCCAGAAACTGCTGGCCGCTATCGATATGGTGACACCCAAAGTCATCCGCCAGTCCATCAAGTCGGTTAATGACATGGGCGGCGTCATGGTCATGTTCCCCCTGCACAAGGGCGACGATACCTTTATGTCCGACAAGCAGTTCGAAAAATTCTACTGGCCCAGCCTCAAAAAGTTCGCGGATGAACTGATTAAAGAAGGCATCATGGTGAGTATGTTTGCCGAAGGCAAATACCAGCGCCGGCTGGACTTTATCCATGACTTTCCCAAAGGCTGGGTGCACTGGCTGTTCGACCAGACCAATATGGCCGATGCCAAACGGATCGTGGGCAGGACATGCAGCATCAGCGGCAACGTGCCCTCTTCCGTCATGTGCACATCCACCGCCAAAGAGGTCAAGGAATACTGCCGGAAACTGATCGAGACCTGCGCGCCCGGGGGCGGATATCTGCTGACCGGCGGGTGCGGCGCCACCGAGACCAATGCCGCCAATCTGCGGGCTATGATGGAAGCGGCCTTGGAATACGGGGTGTATTAGCGAGCACACAGCGTATGCGGTGTGAGTCCCAGCCGTCTTACCAGCTCCGGGTCGAATTGCACCCTGCGCATCATGCAGGGCTCCCTGGCGCATAGCTGGCAGTTTTCAAACTGCGTTTCACAATAATAAAACAGTCCAGAGGTTGAATTTACAGGGTCCGGGCTGCCGTCCTCCGCCAGCCTGACCCCGATCAGCTTCTTCACATCTCCCAGCAAAGCACAAACGGACTTCTGATTGACCAGCGGCCAGGACTGGAATTCGCCCGGAGAAAGGGAGAAAAGATAGTCCAGGCGGCAGCTTCCGGCGATATGGTCCATGAGGTACTCCAGGGCTGAGGCCAGCACCATCTTTTTGAGTGTTTCCAGGCAGTACCGGCGGCGGGTGTCTTCCTGCGGGACCTGAAGTGTATCCAGCTCTTTCCCGCAGGTAGCCGCGAAAGGATAAACCGCATCTGCCCTGTCCAGGTTGATCCTGAGTAAATGACTGCTGAACCGGGTCCCGTCTATTTCCAGGGAATTCCTGGTCCTGCCGCCGATATGGCTTTTTTTATAGACTGCTCTTGGCCTGGCTGTCTCCACAACGGCATACATCAGCTCATGGGCTTCTTTTTCAAAATCCGGGCTGCTGTTATGAAAGTGCATCCTCTTCATCACAGCGGCAATATTCAGTTTAAAGGGAATAGCTGCCAGGACTTCAACCCCGGATAAGTTCTTTTCCGCCTCTTTCAGACCTTTCATCGCA
>CAYLVC010000178.1:0-6511 GCA_964387005.1 uncultured Dehalococcoidales bacterium
AAGAATATATTCCGGGGCAATAATCCGGCCGGCGTTCATAGCCAGAAAGGAAAGGATACTGTATTCGGTAGATGACAGATTAACCTCCTTTCCTTTGAGGAAAACCATGCGGCGGCTGTAATCTATTTCAAGTTCTCCGCTGTAAAATTTGGAGTCAGTCGATGAATATTTATTGTCCAGTGTTCTGCGGAAAATAACCTTGATACGGCACAAAAGCTCGTTTAGTGAGAAGGGTTTAGTGATATAGTCATCGGCCCCCAGTTCAAGACATCTCAGTTTATCGTTTTCGTCATCTTTGGCGCTGAGCATGATTATGGGTACTTTAGATCCTGCGCGGATTCTGCGGCAGACTTCAAAGCCATCCAAAAAAGGCATCATAATATCCAGAATAACAAGATCGAGAGATGATTTATCAAAGACTTCGATGGCTTCCCGTCCGTTTTCCGCCAGTAGTACTTCATAGTCACGCGCGTCCAGGTTGGCCCGCACAAATTTCCTTATGCCGGGATCGTCATCAACTATCAGGACTCTGGGTTTCTGCATCCTCTGACGCTCCTTTCTGTATTAGTTTGACGGCTGTTCGACTGAAATGATCCTTGTATATAAAGGATAACGGTTATAGCTTACAAACCAACTACAAATCAAAGCTGAAATTTACAAAACTCTCACAATTCGGAATATCTCGCATACATTTCATGATACGCGTCAGGTAGTTGTTTTTAACATATAGCCAATGCCAGGGCGGGTTTCGATGTATTTGGAGACGCGGCCGTTATCCTGCAAACGCTTACGCAGCCTGGCCATATTCACCTGGATAAGATGATTATCTCCCAGATATTCTTCACCCCAGACTTTTGCCAGGATCTGGTCGGACGTGATTAACCTGCCCGCATTGGACACAAGAAATGAAAGGATTTTGTATTCGGTCCCCGTCAGCGACAACTCCTCTCCGTTTAACCAGACCTTGTTTTGAGTAAGGTCAACCTCCAGATCTTCAAAGCAATATTTGGGTAATACTATGGCATTCCCCTTATCTTGAGCGCGCCGGAGGACTGCCTTGATTCGTGAGAACAGTTCTCTCAGAGAAAACGGTTTGGTCATGTAGTCGTCCGCCCCGCAATCGAGGCACCTGACTTTGTCCATTTCACCTTCCCGCGCGCTCAGCATAACAATAGGGATTTCTGACCACTCCCTGATCCTCCGACAAACTTCAAATCCATCCACCTTTGGCATCATGATATCCAGGAGAATCAGGTCAGGCGTCTCGTTTTCCATAATGGTCAGGGCTTCGTCTCCATCCACTGCCAGAAGGACATGGTAACCTCTGGCTTCAAGATTAGCTTTGACAAATTTCCGGATAGCCTGATCATCATCGACTACCAGGATTTGCTGTGCGTTCATACCCTGACTCCTTCTTTGTGATATCTTAAAGACATGATAATCAATATTTGAACTGTATTCAAAGTCTCATACTATGGTCCTGACATAAATTTGCCGTTCATGTTTTCTGGATACTTTCAGGATAACCCGTATACATTACAAAAAAGTTACCGGTTTGAAAAGAAGCCTTACAAAATCTTTACAGTATATACTGAAATCATAAGGAGGCAGACCATCGGATTGTGATCCGGCTGTAATTTTTTACCAGGTCTGCTATCAGGCAGGCAAGATATTGACAAGTGCAAACAAACGTACTAAGCTACAGCTTAAGTCGTATGTATATACATATCATAATATTTATAACATATTTTGAAAATTTCGTTAATAACTCTTACGGAAAATTAACAGCGCTGGGAATTGTGAATTTCACCTGGAGGAGGCCAATCCCGTGAAACCGACGATCATATTGATAGTGGATGATGACCCTTCTATTAGAAAGTTTGTGCGGGCTAACCTTGAAGCCAGAGGGTATACGGTAATGCTGGCGGCGGACGGAGATGAAGCTATACAGGTAGTGGAAAAAGAGCTTCCTGACCTGATCATACTGGATATTATGATGCCCAAAATTGATGGTTTCGAAGTCTGCCGGCAAATCAGGGAATGGTCGAAAATCCCGATTATAATGTTGAGTGCTCGCGAAGATGAAACAGATAAAGTCAGGTGCCTGGATTGCGGGGCAGACGATTACCTGACCAAACCGTTTTCTCTGAGAGAATTGCTGTCGCGCATAAATGCGGTATTACGCCGGACCAGGGATACGCCTGGAACTGCTTCTGATTCCAGGTTCTTACTGGGTGATCTGGTAGTGGATTTTTCCCGTCACGTGGTTACACTGGACGGCATAATCGTCGGACTGACTGCCGTGGAAGACAAGATCCTGCTTTATTTAACCCTGAATGCAGGCAGGATCGTGACCTCTAACCAGCTTATAGAGGAGGTCTGGGGGGAAGAATATTTTGGAGATTACCGTGTCCTTCAGGTCAACATCTGCCGTTTGAGAAGAAAGCTGAAAGACAGCGCCAAAAAGCCCAGGTATATTTTGACCAAACCGGGTATAGGTTACATGGTTATGAAGCAGAACTGAAATCTTGACTGTAGCACTGGGAATCATCCGGGCAGAGGATGTCCAGCAGCAGAGTAAAAATACTGCTTAAAAATTGTTTTGAGCGTTTCTCCAGATGAAGAAACGCTTTAACTTTTACCTGCCGGTGAACTATCCTATAATAAGTGGATAATAACTCAAATATTAGTCTGGGAGTCAAACTGAGGACTACAGGTGACGATTTTCATAGATGCCGTACTCTGAGATATTAAGGGTTATCCTTCCTACTTTTATTGCGATACTGATAGGTTATGTACTTGGCAAGAAGATAAAAATCGATATGTCCGGCGTGGTGGACATTGTCTTTTATATCGGACTGCCGGCCCTGGTCTTTGTGTCTATTTTAAGTCAGCAGATAGTATTGATTGATGCGGCTAAGGTATGGGCCTCCGGCCTGATGGTGACATCCGGATGCTGGCTGATAGCCTGGCTGGTGTTCAAGATCAAAAAAGAAAAGCACAGCGGCCTTTATTTACCCATCTCTTTGCCCAATACCGTTAATATTCCTTTCCCCATCATCAGCCTGGCTTATGGTTCAGCGGGACTGCTGGTAGCCACTTTGTATTATATTCCCAATGTCATACTGATCTATTCTCTGGGTGTTTTCATCTCGGCAGGGAAAGGCTGGCGGGAAAACCTGAAGACCATGCTTAAAGTACCTACGATATATGCCGCCATTCTGGCACTCGTGTTTAACTTTTTACATGTTCAGGTGCCGGAAATGGTAATCAGGCCGTTGGAATTCATCAGCGGCATGGTTGTACCGCTGGTAGTCCTGACCCTTGGATACAGTCTGTCCCAGGTAAAAATAACGTCTTTGCCAACCACGCTGCTGGCTTCCGTTATCAGGCTGGGAGGAGGGCTGGTCATCGGTTTCCTGGTGGCCTATCTTTTCAATCTAACCGGGGTATTCAGATCAGTGGTCATACTGGTATCAGCTATGCCGGCAGCGGTCAATACCTACATGATCGCTGCCAAGTATAAAAATGAAGACGATCTGGTGGCAAGTGTGGTCTTTGTTACTACTGTCCTTAGCCTGATACTGATCCCGTTCCTGCTGCACATTCTGGCTCAGGGATGATGGTGCTGAAAAAGACTTCACACCACCGGGGTAATATCATTGTACACAGGGAAGTGACAGTCCGGGAGTTGCGTATGACCGGAGCGTCCAAGATGATTATTGAGCAAATTGAGTGAGTGTGATAATATAAGTTGGATAACCGGTTTATCAGCCTCTTTCAGCATACGGAGGGATCGCATAGTGGTCTAGTGCGGGCGCCTGCTAAGCGCTTGCCCTGCGAAAGTGGGGTCAGGAGTTCGAATCTCCTTCCCTCCGCCATTCGAAATGCCTGTCCAGACAATCACAGCCTACCTGACAATCCAGGAAAATCAAAAGGGTCATATACTTTACATAATGAATATGAAAACTCTCAATAACCAGGGTTACTATTATATCTGGACCATCGGCTGCCAGATGAACAGGGCAGAATCTGAGAGATTATCCGCCCATTTTGAGAACCTGGGGCTTAAACCCGCCAGCAATATTGAACAGGCTGACATTATATTGCTCAACAGCTGTGTTGTGCGTCAGAGCGCAGAAAACAGGGTTGTCAATAAACTGCATAATTTAAAAGTGATAAAAAAGGCCCGTCCGGATGTGCTGATTGCCGTAACCGGATGTATGGTTAACCTGGATATCGACGGCCTTAAAAAACAATATCCCTATGTTGACTACTTTTTCCCGGCCGGTGAATTTCCCTCCTGGCTGGGAGAAATCGATCCATCAAAACTGCTTCACCATAATTCCCAGGTTACCGCTATGGTGCCTATTATACAGGGGTGTAATAATTATTGCTCTTATTGCATCGTTCCTTATCGCAGGGGACGGGAGAAGAGCCGTTCAGTGGAGGAAATAGAAGACGAGGTAAAAAACCTGGTCAGGCTTGGGGTCAAAGAAGTGACCCTCCTGGGCCAGAATGTAAATTCCTATGGTCAGGACCTGCCGGAGAAAACCGGGCTGGAAGACTTGCTGTCACGACTAAACTCCCTGGATGGACTCCTGCGTATAAGATTTCTTACCAACCATCCCAAGGATATGAAAGCGGAACTGATCAATGCCGTAGCCAGCCTGGATAAGGTCTGCGAACAAATAAATATACCGGTCCAGGCCGGTGACAACCAGATATTGAAAGCGATGCGCCGGGGTTATACGGTCGAGCGCTACCGCGAGGTAATTGCCGCGATTCGCAGTGCGATACCGCAAATATCTCTAAGCACGGACATTATCGTGGGTTTCCCGGGTGAAAGCGAGGATATGTTCCGGCACACCTTCGATCTCCTTTCAGAGATCAAGTACGGTGTGGTCCATGTTGCGGCCTATTCGACCCGCTCCGGAACCCTGGCTGCACGGGAATTGGTTGATGATGTACCGGCAGATGTGAAAAAAAACAGGGTGGAAATTATAGAACGTTTACAGGCAGGAATATCTGCTGAGATCAATGCTCTCATGCTGAACCAAGTGACAGAGATACTGGTTGAGGGACGGGAAAAGGACAGGTGGTACGGACGTACGCGGAGTGACAGGCTGGTGTTTTTCAAGGGTGATGAGGACTACCACTCCAAACTGGTAGAGGTCAGAATAACTCATACCAGTCCCTGGTCGATGAGCGGCGATCCTGTCGGCTGCAGTTCTTCAACAGGGCAAGGTAAAACAAAAAAGAATTTTTAAAAAAAAGAAAAACTGTTGTATAATCCTGATAATCGTAGTAAGATAGTCGAAATGCGATGATGACACTATATAGTCTTAATATGGGTATGGCAGTTCGATAAAAACAAGGCTGATGAATTGTACAGGAGAGCAGAAATGAAGCTGTATGAGTATGAAGCCAAAAAAATCATCAAAGACTACGGTATTGATATTCCGCGAAGTATGCTTGCTTTCTCACCGGATGAAGCAGCCGCAGCAGCCCGGGAGCTGGCAAAATCGGTTTTTATCAAAGCCCAGATAACTGTCTCCGGACGGGGAAAGGCGGGGGGGGTACTCCCGGCTGCCAATCCTGTCGAAGCTGCCCGTACGGTCTCTATTTTACTGGGGAAAAAGATAAAAGATCTTGTCGTTAAGACGCTGCTGGTCGAAGAAAAACTGGATATTAAAGACCAGATGTATGCTTCAGTGGCCATTGACCGCCAGGCTAAAGCCTTTGTGATACTGGCTTCTGCCAGCGGGGGAATAGATATTGAGGAAGTAGCCAGGACTTCTCCCGAAAAAATCACCCGCTTTTACATCAATCCCTTATATGGGTTCAGTGAAGAAGACTCATTGAAAACCGTCCAACAGCTACAACTAAACCTGGAAGACACTGCCGCTTTTGCCCGTATTTTAAGAATACTCTATGATATCGCCATTAAATATGACGCTGAACTGGTTGAGTTGAATCCTGTGGTAAAGACCCTTTCCGGAAAATGGGTTGCGGCTGACGCCAGGATTACGCTGGATGACAACGCCCTTTTCCGCCATCCCGAGTTTAAAGAAAGGAATTTTCAGAGAGAAGAAGATACTCCCAGGGAGGCCGAGGCCAGAAGACAACATTATGCTTATGTCGACCTCGACGGAGACATCGGGATAATAGGCAACGGCGCCGGACTGGTTATGGCTACGGTAGACACGGTCAAGATATTGGGCGGCAGACCGGCTAATTTTCTGGATATAGGGGGAGGGGCTCAGGTTGAAGAAATCAAGAACGGCGTCCTGCTGGTAATCAACAAACCGGAGGTAAAATCTATCCTGATCAACATTTTCGGTGGGATTACGCGATGCGACCTGGTTGCTACAGGAGTAATTGAGGGTCTAAAAGCGGCAGCCGCAAGAAAGCCGGTTTATATCAGGATGCTGGGTACCAACGAGGAAGAAGGCCAGGCAATTTTGCGCAGCAACGGTATAGAGTATTTCAGCGAAATGGAAGATGCTGC
>CAYLVC010000179.1:0-6508 GCA_964387005.1 uncultured Dehalococcoidales bacterium
ACTGAGCCGCCTGGGAATCGAACCCAGAACCTACTGATTAAGAGTCAGTTGCTCTGCCAATTGAGCTAGCGGCCCACCAATTACCGCTCATAATTGTATCATTAGATCAGGCTCATTTACAAGCCTGGCCTGCTGTCATATACGCTATGAGACGGCTTTCACCTACTTATTTTGTTCCCAACTGCGCGCATCGTTGTTCTTAAGTATTATCGACATTCCTGCATTCTGTCTTCAGTACAGGAATGCCATGGTAAAGCCCTGTTCCCCAGGGACAAACACTCTCCCCTGCCGGGAACAGGGCTTTTATTGCTTTAATATCGGATCTTTGATGTTTAAAAAATCGCCTGTAAATCCACGTTCTGCTCAACCAGTCTCTGTATCGTACCGATTCTCTCGGTATCATCCCGTGTCAGCAGAGGCGTCATATCATCTATTTGCTTGGCTGTCATGAAGGTATCAAAGGGCACCAGCATCAGAGGAATATTCCTATCGGAGGCTTTAGCTATGATGTTTTGCGGAGGAATGATGTTGTTAGTCAGGACAATGCCGGCCGTACTGCTATCCAGTGCTGCTACAATCATGTCGGTCCTATCGCCGCCGGTAATAGCCAGTTTGTTTTCTTTCTTGAATAACGGCAGACGGGCTGCAATATCTCCGGACATGGCTCCGACGAAAACATGCTTAATTCTCTGGTTTAGACCACCCTCTCCGCCAATCACTCGCGCCTGCAGCTTTTCTGCAACATAGCTAACTGAGACCTGCATCAAACTGGGGTCGGCGGGAATAACTCCCAGCACTTTTACCCCCAGCTCTTTAACATCCCGCAGATGGTTGCTCTTATAGTCCTCCAGATTGCCCACCTTGTTAATAATTACGCTGTAATCAATATTGGACATATCAACATTCTTCTTAACAAAGGTGATATCGTCAATAATCGTACCTTCATCGCCACTTACCACCAGTATCAGTTTGCCTCCCAGGTAACGCACCAGGGACAGTGTGTCCAGCCTGACGGACGTGCCGTACGTCAGGCTTTTACCGCCTTCTATAAATAAGGGATCATTGCCATCCCCCAGGATCCTGGACATTTCCTGCAATTTTGCACGGGTACTGGCTTCATCATACATGTAGCGGAGCTTGGCATGTTCGAAGCCGATAGTCATATCCTCCGAGCTATGCTCAAGACCGAAGATATTGGTTACGAGCGCAGCATCGTAGTCCCATAACCTCTTCTTGCGGTAGATCAGCCTGTCTCCGAAAGGTTTAATATAACTGAACTTCTTGCCCAGTGCCTTGCCCAGACCAACGATAATGCTGGTTTTTCCGGCATCTCCACTTACTGAACCAATGACAATATTTTTCATTACACTGCCTCCTGAGGCTTTGAAAGCAAGATTCTGACATCTACAGCTCTGACGCCTTCACCCTGGCTATATACTACCAGGGGATTTATCTCAATATCGGTGATGTCCTGGCACTGCTGTAATATTGTGCCCACCTTAAATATCGTATCTGCTACCGTTTCGATATCTTTACGTTTTTCTCCTCTTACACCCAGCAAGAGAGGATAAGACCGTATCTGACTGATCATCCTCAGTATTTCCCGTCTATCCAGGGGGAATGAACGGAAGGCTATATCCCGCATAACTTCGACATAGATACCGCCCAGTCCGAACATTACAATAGGACCGAAAGCATGGTCCCGGCGAGCCCCAACAATGGTCTCCACCTCGGCCTTGACCATTTCATCCACCTCAATCCCTTCAATGACGGCATCCGGTTTATATTGACGGGAATTGATAATGATAGCTTCATAAGCATCAATTACTTCCTGCCGGTTTTCCAGATCAAGAGCTACGCCGCCGGCATCGCTTTTATGGATAATATCCTTCGAAACAACTTTCATCACTACCGGATAACCGATTTCCTCGGCACATCGAACGGCTTCATCCAGATTATGGGCAATACGGCTGCGGGGAATCGGGATCCCGGCAATCTGCATCAAGGCCTGGGACTCCGAGGCAAACAAAAAGGTCCTGTGATCTGCCCTCACCTTGCGAATAACCTCGTTTATTTGCTCGTTGTCCAATTTTAAGTCCGGCAGCGGTTCGCTCTTATTTGAACGCGTCCTGCAATAGGAATACATCGCTCCCAGCATTGAAGCCGCTTCATAAACATCCTGGAAGGCCGGAATATCCTTCTTTTGAAACTCATTGAGATACTGTTCGATCTTGGCCCCGCCGAACATCGAAAAGACCAGGGGTTTCTTTTTCCTGTACTCAGGCATCTGCTTTTCAACGATCAAGCTGAAACCATCCGGATCAAACACAGCCGTCTCGCAGGCCAGGCAAATTACGGAATCGATGTCATCGCTTTGCAGGGCTGACGTCAGTGCACTGTCATAATAGCTGATTGGAGCCTGCCCTGAAAGATCAATAGGATTTTTCGAAGACCCGAAGGATGGAATCACGTCGTTAAAGGTTTTGGCCAGATCCAATAAATCGTCATAAAGATTAACGTTATATTTTTCGCAGGCATCAGCCGCCAAAACACCAATACCGCCTCCATTGGTGATGATCACCGTATGTTCTCCCGTCGGCAAGGGGATATTGGCCAGGTAATGGCACCAGTTCAAGGCATCGTGTATTGTCTCGGCACGGAGCACGCCGCACTGCCTGATGATGTCATCGAAAACCCTATCTTCACCCGCCAGTGAACTGGTGTGTGAAGCTGCCGCCATTGCGCCCCGCTTGGAACGGCCGGACTTGATTACCACAACAGGTTTTTTCCGCACTGCTTCTTTCAGTATCCCGACCAATCTTTCACCGTCTCCGATACCTTCAATATACATTAAGATAATCCTGGTCTCTTCCTGAGCTACCAGGTACTCAAGCAGATCAGATTCGTCTATATCGGACTTGTTGCCCACAGAAACAATAGCCGAAAGGCCGATATTCTGGGTAACGGTCTTTCCCATCATACCGATGCCTATGGCTCCGCTCTGGGTAATTACCGCAACATTGCCGGGACGAACATTCATGGGCCCGAAAGTGGCATTCAGGGCCGAAGAAGCGGAATAAATACCGAAGATATTGGGGCCCAGAACCCTCATACCGTGCTCACGCGCATAGGCAACAATTTTCTTTTCTTCAGCCATGTTGCCCACTTCCGCAAAGCCGGAAGCAATAATTACAGCGAATTTGACGCCCTTTTTAGCGCAGCTTTTGATAGAATCGAAAACAATCTTGGCAGGAATAATGATGCAGGCTACATCCACCACTCCTTCAATCTCTTCCACATTTTTGTAAACCTTGTAGCCCAGGATTTCCCCGCCTTCAGGATTGATTGGATAAACCTGTCCTTTATACCCTGACGCAGAGATATTCATTACAAACTTATGTCCGATCTTACTCGGGTCACGGGATGCCCCAACAATGGCAATGCCTCTTGGTTCAAAAAGATATTTGATATCCGGGTTGCTATTCATGACTTGTTGCCTCACTAAAAGCCATCTTCAATTCGTACACCTGCTCTTCCGTTCGGCGATCCATTAAAAAGCCCATTTTTTCGAACAGATGCAGCATTGGACGGTTCTCTACCAGAACTTCCGCTGTGAAACCTAACAGGCCCTGTTTTTTGGCCAGGTAGGTCAAATAAGCAAGCAACTCCGTGCCGATACCCCTTTCCTGGTATGCGTCTCTGACGACAAAAGCCACCTCGGCGGTATGGGTATTGGGATCAATATTATATTGTCCCAGTCCAACCACAATCTCCTTTTCGTCCTGTTTCAGAGTTGCAACAATAGCTGCTTCCTTGCTGTAATCAATGATAACAAACTCCTGGAGCCTCTCATGCGGCATATCTTTTCGCCTGGAGATAAACCGCCGGTAAAGGCTGTTATCGGAAAGGCCATAAAACAAATCCTTGAGCAGTGGTTCATCGCTCATTTTAACCGGCCGAAGCAGGATTTCCAGCCCGGTCTTGGTCGTTCGATAAGTTTCCATCTCTTTGGGATATTCTCCGGCTTTACCCGGAATAAATGCCTGGTCCCTGTATATCAAATTCTGGGCTTTGGCTTCCTGTATCAAATCCCTGCGGAATTTGGGATGCGCAATGGAAATCAGCTCCATAGCCCGTTCACGTATATTCTTGCCGTGAAGATAGGCAATGCCATACTCAGTGACCACGTAATGTATATCACCCCGATTGAGGGTTACACCCGATCCTTCTGTCAGGAAGGGGACAATACGCGAGACCGTTTCATTATTAGCTGTAGAGGGAAGTACCAGAATAGACCTGCCGCGGGGAGACAATACTGCCCCGCGCATAAAACTGGGCTGTCCGCCCATTCCGCTGTAAAAGGTCTTGCCCAGCGATTCGGCAGTGGACTGTCCGGTAAGGTCGATTTGCAGGGCGCTGTTGATAGCCACAAAGGCATCAAATTGGGCAATTATCAGGGGATTATTGGTATAATCGATAATTTTGAATTCAATCGCAGGATTATTGTTTATGTAGGAATAGGTTTCCTGCGAACCGATGCAAAAAGAGGTAACCGTCTTGCCCCTGTCGATATTTTTCCGGGTATTATCCACAACGCCCATTTTCATCAACTCGACAATGCCATTGCCGATCATTTCGGTATGGACTCCCAGGTGTTTTTTGCCCGCAAAATTAATCAGTATGGAATCCGGAACATTACCGAACCCTACCTGGATGGTATCTCCATCCTGGATCAGCCGGGCCACGTAGTTGCCGATTTCATGGGTAACCTCAAGATGCGCGTCCTGAGGGAAATTATACTCCAGTATAGGCTCATCAAAAGGCACTATGTAATTTACCTTGCTGATATGAACGAAACCGTCCCCCTGCGAACGCGGCATGCCGGAGTTGACCTGGGCAATTACAAGTGAGGCATGTTCAAGCGCTGCTTTAACTATGTCCACGCTGATACCCAGGCTCAAATAGCCGTGCTCATCCGGGGGTGAGGTCTGTATCAATGCCACATCAATAGGAATCATCCGGCGGGCCAGCAAATTGGGGACCTCGGAAAGAAAAATAGGGGTATAGTCCGCCAATCCCTTGTTGACAGCCTCCCGGGTACTCTGTCCGATAAAAAAGGAATTGTGACGGAAATTATGCTTGAACCTTTCTTCGGTATAAGGCGCAACTCCCAGAGAATAGATGTGCATGACCTCGGCATCAAAGAAGGCCTTGGGATAAGACTCGACATACTTGATCAGCGCGCTGACCAGGTATTGAGGTTCGGCGCAGGCAGAGGCAATGAAAATCCTATCTCCCCGGTGGATATGATTGAATATTTCATCCTCTGAGGCGAACTTCTCGGGATATTGCTGGCGGGAGCTTTCTAAATAATTCGAATTAGTCACCATATAGTGTTTCTTATCTTACCCATGCTTACTTCGTCCTTAATTGTACATCATGAACAGCTAAATGTGAAAAATAGCACGCATTAGACGATTATCTAAGAAAGTCCTGCAAACCTGACTTTGTCTGCTCTAATGCGGTTTTTACGGCTTTTGTATCAATATTCCTGGCGTCCTTCCAGTGCCCGGGTGAGGGTAACATCGTCCGCATATTCCAATTCCGTACCATAGGGCAACCCTCTTGCCAGGCGGGTTATTTTTATACTCAGCGGAGAAATCAGGCGGTGTAAATACATGGAGGTATTATCACCTTCCATATTGGTATTGGTAGCCAGGATAATCTCGGTTACCGTACCGCTTTTCAAACGCTCCATCAGTTCATTGATTCTCAGGTCGTCGGGACTTACCCCATCAGAGGGTGATAACGCACCGTGCAAAACGTGATAAAGGCCGAAATACTTGCGGGTATGCTCCAGCGCAACTACATCCTGCGGCTGTTCGACGATGCATATTCTGGTACGGTCGCGGGACTCGTTACTGCAAACCGGGCAGATTTCAGTCTCCGAGACATTCATACAGAGCGAACACAAGCGCGTTTTTTGTTTGACCTGCACAATGGCTTCAGCCAGAAACTCGTTTTCGGTTTCACTGGAGCGCAAGAGATAATATGCAATTCGCTGAGCACTCTTGGGACCGATGCCGGGGAGTTTGTTCAACTCCTGGATCAATCTGGCAACGGCTCCTGAAGAAGCTGATGGTACCTGATTCAAGTTAGTCTCCTTCTACATTAGTCCGGGGATCTTCATTCCTCCGGTCAATGCTCCAAGCTGCTGGGAAGCTGCTTCCTGTGATTTGGTTAAAGCTTCCTTAACCGCAGCCAGCACCAGGTCTTCAAGCATCTCGATATCTTCAGGATTGACTACTTCTTTGGAAATCTTGATGGACTTGATATTCTGCTGCCCGTCAACGCTGACTTTAACCGCACCACCTCCCGAAGTTCCCTCGATTGTCAAATTGGCCAGTTCCGCTTGTGCTTTTGCTAACCTGGCCTGAATCTGCGCCATCATGTTTCTATTCATTTTTCCTCCACACTGGTAACCTGTGCGCCTTTCTTTACGGCAAGG
>CAYLVC010000180.1:0-6508 GCA_964387005.1 uncultured Dehalococcoidales bacterium
GTAAAAGCGTCCTGCAAACCATCCCGGGAACTGTTTATGATTCACCTGCATCATATGCCGGCATCTTTGGTGAAAGTACATTGTGGAGCAACCCATGAGGCGACCGGTGACAATGGTTAAGCACTATTTTCTAAAAACCTTAAAATTCGCACATTCACAGATTGCATCATAACCCTGATCTTTATGAAGAATAGACGGATTATTCTCAAGACATATAGCAGCAATAATACAATCTATCGTTGACCTGATCGTTTTTCCTTTCTTCCTGCGCAACCTGAAAATACGGGCAGCATCGCTGTAAGTCTCCATGTCTTTAGGCTCAAAAACCGGTAACTCCGGAAGTAAATTTCTGGTTTGCTGAAAGCACTTATCTTCCTTTATACCGTGAAGGACTTCAATTTATCAAGGTAGTTCATAAAGAAAAAAGAGTCTTATATGAAAAAACAAAAACTCGAAAAAATGGCAGACTTCTTTACGGCGCGGGTTGATGGTTACGATGAACATATGCTCGGACTCTGTAAACAAAGTTACCAAATTTTAGCCGAACTGGTCCCAGTAAACTCAACTAAAATTCTTGACCTTGGCTGTGGAACAGGGCTGGAGCTCGACGAAATTTTCAAACGGCTGCCAGATGTGTATGTTTTTGGAATAGACTTAACTCAGGCTATGCTGGACAGACTAAAACAAAAACACGCTGACAAAAATATCGAGCTGATTTGCAGTGACTATTTTAATATTGATCTCGGAGAGAATGCCTTCGATACTGCAATTTCATTTCAAACAATGCATCACTTTCCCCACGATGAGAAAGTTGGATTATATGAGAGAGTCTGCAGAGCTTTAAGGCCAAATGGGTTGTACATCGAATGTGACTACATGGTGACAGAACAACTGCTTGAAGACGAGCTATATTCCGAAAATGCCAGGCTTCGCCGCGAGATGCATGTACCTCAAGGCGAGTTTTATCATTTTGATACACCCTGTACCGTTAACAACCAAATTACGATGTTCAAGCAAGCTGGTTTTTCATATGCCGATTCGGTATATCGAATGGACAATACAACAATAATAATAGCGAAAAAATAGCCAAAGCTCGGGGGTGTGATAGGTCCATATTGGAAATTGGGAGTTCAAATTAGGATTGGGTCTCAATACATAAACCAAAATAGTGGGCGCTGATGGTCTCTAACTATTGATCTTAGTAGATAGATATTGTATAAATGGTAATCAGTATTAAAGAATAAATAGGAGGCTGCCAATATGAAAAGGGGCACGATTATCGATGCGCATGTTCATCCGATGAGTCCGCGCATGGACAAGGGAACAATCAAGGACTGGACTCAGCAAGCTGACGAATTTGATGTAAATATTAATGAACCGGGGCCCCTGGATATTCTGATCAACAGGATGGATAAATACCATATCGACAAGGCCATCGGGCTGGTGGGCATAGGATTGGCGGCAGGTCCGGGGATCAATCAGACCATGCTCCGAATTGCACGCGAACACAGCGATAGATTTCCGGCAATCATGGTTGGATTTGATGTTCCTGAAGACAGGATGAATTTTGACGGTGAGGCGGCTGCCAGGGAAGTTGATGTTCTGCTCGACCTTCCCGAAGTCAGGGGAGTTGGAGAGTGGTCTTTGACCTGCGGCTCCGGGATGATCGACTGGCCTGAGCTATGGGCTAAATACCGGCCGGTGATGGACGTTGTGGCCGCTCATAAGTCCGCGGTATTGTTCCATACGGGCTCGGCGCCCTATTCTCATACAGCGCCACGCCCCCCTGTCGGCAACAGGGCAGGCCGATTCGCTACCAGGACCCTGTGGTTTTATAATCCAATCTTCATAGACGATATTGCTGTAGAATATCCGGACGTACCCATCATAATCGGACATATGGGTGTCCAGGGTTATTACTATTTTGGGACCTTTGCCGATATGGCTCTAATGGTGGCAGCCAGGAATCCCAATGTTTACCTGGAAACAAGTTCAGCGCCGTTTGAAGTCGTCGAAAGAGCTATCAGCGATCCGGCAATCGGACCGGAAAAACTGATCTTCGGTTCGGACAGCCTGGCCCCCTATAGCTACTATAGCTACAAAGGAGAGTACTATCCGTCTTACGGCAAAACTCCCCCCGGGTTTTATACAGATCATCATAAGTATGATCTGGAGAATATTGAAAGGCTCCAAATTCCCGATAGAGAAAAAGAAATGATCCTGGGAGGTAATGTGGCAAGGATTCTCAAATTATAGTATTTCAGGGGGGAAGCCTGAGCCCGTCTTGAACTGTGAACACCGGATCAAGCAGCTGTTCGGTATATGCTTCGATTTCAACTGCTCCGGTGTTCCCGCCTGAGTTGCTGACAGTTTCGAAATGTAGAGTTTTAGCTTTTACGGTCACCTGAAAATAATAAACCGTGGAAGCATCAGGCAGGGTAAAGGGTCCAACCTGAGCCCCATCGTCCGTAACCACTTTTAAACTGGAGTGAATTGAAACAGGCAGGCTAGTGCTGCATCCGAAACTTGCCGGCGGAAATAACTGCGAAAGAAAGCAGGTAGCCATCATGGTCAATTAGTGAATGTACTTTGACCGCTCCTTTAATGCGCCGATAATTAGCCCGGTTAAATGTCTCCAAACATATTTCGATGTGTCTGTAGCCATCTGAAGGTAGTTCGGGAATATTTATTGAATTATTTTAACTGCAAACTAGGGAAAGCCAAACATGGAATATTCATCTTATGAGGTTTTAACGGACTGCTTCGGGGCACTTGAAAAGTACAAATAACGTGAAAAACAGCAGGAACTCGAAGACCAACGAATAGCTCTTGATTTGAGTGATAGACTGATTTTGCCTATTTTAGGGTTAAAGTGATAGGCGCTTATGATCTCGAACCAAAACACAGCTCATGTTTTCGTTTCCATTGCCGGTTTTAACCACCTATAAAGGCAAACCCTGTTCTCGCCAGCGAGCAATTCTCCTCCGTCTCCCAATCTTCGCTATCAGGCACAACATAAAAAAAGCAGGCCGTTGGATTTCACCCGCAGGCCTGCGTTATCTATCTGCTGTATCCTGCCTTATCCTACCAGCTGCTTGACCTTTTCAGTAAAGGCCGGTAAGGCTTTCTTCCAATCGGCCACTATCCCATAATTGGCTACCTTGAAAATATTGGCTTCGGGGTCCTTGTTAATGGCCACAATGACCTTCGATCCCGTGCAGCCGCTCAGATGCTGGCTCGATCCCGACACACCAACGGCTATATATACATCCGGGCCTACGATCTTCCCGGTTAATCCGATCTGAAGGCTGTCCGGTACCCATTTGTTGTCACAGGGGGGACGAGATGCGCCTACGGCGCCCTTTAATATGGCCGCTAATTCAGTCAGCTGCTTGAATCCATCTGCTGAGCCGATGCCTCTGCCGCCCGTGACGATAACATGAGCATCTTCCAGTTTTATGCCTGCTCCGGCTTCAACTTTTCTCTCAAGAATCCTGGTCCTCAGTCCGGACGGGTCGATTCCCGCGGCAACATTGACGATTTCACCTTTACGGCTGTCATCCTTTATAGCCGGGGCCATGGCCTTGCTTCGAACTGTCGCAATCTGGGGATCAGAGTCGCAGACCTGTATTGCCTGGGCATTCCCTCCATATACCGGTTTGGTCATCATTACACGTTTGCTGGCCGGATCAATTGATAATACAATACAGTCCATTACAGCGGCAGTATTCAGGCGAAAAGCCAGACGGGGAGTGAGGTCTCGTCCAATCTGAGTCTGCCCCAGTAAAATCACTTTTGGCAGGGCTTCTTTGACAACCTTTTCCATGACCGTCATATATGAGTCAAGCAAATAGTCTTTTAAAAGAGGGTCATCAACCACATATACCTTGCTTGCCCCGAGAGCCACAGCTTCCTGGGCAAGTGCTGAAACACCGCTTCCGATAACTACGGCGCTCAAAGCTTCTCCGGATTCTTCAGCCAGGCGGCTTCCTGCCCCCAGGAGCTCCGCGGTAATGGGAGCCAGCGAATTATTTACCGTTTCACAAACAACCAGAACACCCTTATAGTCAGCCATTATTATCCTTTCTCCCTTATTATTTTATAATCTGAAGAGCCGCACCTAAAAAACCTTGGCCTCTCTTAGTCTCACAGCCAGACTGGAAGCTGCCTCTTCAGGGGTATCCGCTGATACTATTTCGCATTTACTCTCTCGTGCAGGCTGGAACAGCTTGATCAGGTTGGACCTCCGCCCTGCCGCACCGATTTTTGCCGGATCAGCCCCAATGTCAGACGGTTTCCAGACAATGGGTTCCTTGCGCTTGGCCGTCATAATCCCTTTCACATTCGGATACCTGGGTGTTGCATGTTCGTTACTCAGAGTAATTACTGCCGGCAGGTCCACTTCTATTAATTCAAAACCATCCGGAATTACCTTTTCTACCCTGGCTTTGGTACCTTCAACTTCGATTTTCCGAACGATATTTACGCTGGGCAGTCCCAATATCTCGGCAATGCCTGAACCCACCTGCCCGGCATCCCAGTCCGCTGCCTGACGCCCGCAAAGTATCATATCAAATTGCCCGATCTTCTTGATAGCCAGCGCCAAAGCATAAGCCACAGACCAGCTGTCACCCTCTGTAAAAGCCGGATCTTCCAGTAAAACCAGGTCATCCACACCCATCGACAATGGCTTTTTCACCACGTCCCGCAGCAGGTTGACCCCCAGACTGACAGCAGTGATTTTACCTCCTGTTTTCTCTTTGACTCTCAAGGCTGCCTCAACTGCATATTCATCAAAAGTGCTGATTACAGGCGGCATACCGGAGGGGGGTACAACTTTATTAGCGGCAGTATCTATCTTAAAGCTGCTGGGAGGAGCTTCAGGATCGATTACCTGCTTGACGCACACAATAATATTCATCCAGGCTCTGTCCTCCTCTTTATATGAAGTGTTATTAATTGTACTTTAACATCAGGTGAAAAACCTGTCAATTTCGCCCGAATATCCCGCAGCAATAGACCGCTGCGCTCTTGCACCATTGCCCTTATTAGAACGAACAATTGGGCTATTTGGCTTTTACTGCCCTATTTTTTCCTCTCATAGTTGTCTACCGTAAAAGTCATGTCATTGTAAAGAATCGGTTTTTCAGGATCAAATATTTTCTTGAAATTGAGCGGCCCATGACGCATTCCACCCCGGACATAGACTATGCAGGGCTGAGTAATCACCAGTTTTTTCAGTTCCCCATCCGGTTCACCCAGCCATAGCTCTACCTCTCCACCCAGATCCATCATGTTTTTAACGTCGCCCCCGAAAAACATCAAGTACTGGTCGAAATCATGGTAATGGGTCTCGGATACCATTTCGAACGGCTCTGAGATCGGCCACCAGGTTACCACGAAATTGTGCCCACCAAAGCCTTCATTGCTCATCATAGCCATAACCGGACCTTTTACCTGGGGATGTACTGACTGGGCTTTTAGCGACTGAATATCCTTTTTAATGTACTTTTCCAAATTCGAGCCAGCCATAACCTGCTTCCTCCCGCCTGTTTATTTGCTGATTTAGCTATTTTATTCTCCTGGGCGACAACGCATTTGCACCTCGGAGAAAAGGAACTCAAAACCTGCTGCTCAAAGAAATACCCAGCCGTCACACGGTGTAATCATATTGGATCTGCTTTATAGACCCATTATATCATGCCCGTCAATTCCGCCTGCCGTATGTTTGTCACAGCATTCCTCTGAGCATTACCTGAACCTCAGGATTTTCTCCTCCTTTTCCCCCCAGTTATGCTATACTGCGATAATTGATACTAAATTCAAGGGGGCTAATGATGAATGCGGCAGAGATGGAAGACAGAATCAGCGAGCTCGAACACCAGGTGCGAACACTGCGTACCTTGCTGGACATCGAGGAGATCAAAAAGCTCCAGAGGGCTTATGGTTATTACCTGGAACACTGGATGGCAAAAGAGATTGTTGACCTCTTTGCGGATACAGATGATGTATCACTGGATTTTGCCTGGTATGAAGGCACCTACAGGGGAAAGGCCAGCATCAAAAGGTATTACGAGGGGCGTTTCAAGACCGAACCGGAGCTGTTTCACCAGTTGATGCAGCTCAGCCCCATCATTGATGTTAGTCCGGACGGTAATTCCGCCAGGGGAAGATGGTACGGCTGCGGCGCAGTTGCCGCGCCCAGGGGCAAGGGTGTGGGCTATGCTATTATGAACGGAGAGTACGAAAACGAATATGTAAAAGAGGGCGGGAAATGGAAATTCAAAAAGATCAGGTGGGCCATGAACTATATGATCCGCCCGGACCGCGGCATGGTTGCCCCGGAACGCCTGGCGGCAGCCGACCCCGATTTTCAAATGACCTGGCCTGCCCCGGATATTCCGCCCGTCCCGTTTAATCCCAGTTATCCCTCCGGTTACATCTTCCCCTTCCATTACCCCCATCCGGTCACCGGACAGAAAACATCGGAGGAAGAAAACAACCGCAC
>CAYLVC010000181.1:0-479 GCA_964387005.1 uncultured Dehalococcoidales bacterium
TGACCGCGGTACATAAAGCCAATATCATGAAATTCTCGGACGGTCTTTTTCTCTCGGTAGCCCGGGAAGTCGCCAAAAATTATCCGGACATCGAGTTCAATGATGTGATAATCGATAATATGTGCATGCAGCTGGTGCGCAATCCGCGCCAGTTCGATGTGCTGGTACTGCCCAACCTCTACGGAGATATCGTTTCCGACCTTTGCGCGGGACTGGTAGGCGGACTGGGTGTGGCGCCCGGGGCCAATATCGGGGAAGGACTGGCTGTTTTTGAACCCACTCATGGCAGCGCTCCCAAGTATGCCGGCCAAAACAAAGTCAACCCGCTGGCCACCATCCTTTCGGGCATGCTGATGCTGCGCTATCTGAAAGAGTTCGAGGCCTCGGAACGACTGGAAAACGCGGTGGCTTCCGTCATAGCCGAAGGCAAAGACCTTACCTACGACATGAAAACGGACAAGTCCCCCGGCACAGGCACC
>CAYLVC010000181.1:489-6460 GCA_964387005.1 uncultured Dehalococcoidales bacterium
AGGGTGGCCGAAGCGGTTATTGAGAAGATGAGGGAAGGTTAAGCGCAGCCTGTAGTTTTTTATCGATAACCTGCATACCCATTGCAGGCATAACACCGAGCCTCCGGTTGATCGTTTAAACTTATCAAACACCAATTAACGTTAACCAATTAGCCAGAAAACCAGCCATCACCGCAACTATCAAAATAACGGCTATAAAAACAGCTACAAATCTCTTCTTAAAGATCGATGCCAGCAGGCTTATTTCAGGGATACTCATACCAGCCCCACCGATGATTAGTGCTATTACGGCTCCAACTCCCATGCCCTTTCCCAATAATACCGCACTAATAGGAATAATGGTCTCAGCCCGAATATACATCGGTATACCAATAACGGAAGCGATCGGAATAGCTAGAGGGTTGTTTGGCCCTGCAATTTTCACAATCAGGTCCTGCGGTACAAAACCATAAATAATGGCCCCAATGGCAGCGCCGACAACTAAATAAACAAAAATATGCTTGAATAAAGCCCAGGCAAAGCCAAAGGCCCTTCTGACTCGCGGCTTGTGCTGCTCCCAGAAACTGGCTCCTGGCAAAGCCGCCGCCAACGGCTCGTTACTTTGACCGCCGATTACCGTCACTGCTTTAACTGAACTGGCAAAGCCTAACCGTTCCAGCACCAACCCGGCTGCAACCGCGGCAATAAAAGTGAATGCAATGTAAAGCACTGTAATCTTCCATCCCAGCAACAGTAATAAAAGGCCGACGATAACCGGGTTTAATAGAGGGGAAGCCAATAGAAAAGATATGCAAATTCCGAACGGCACTCCCGTATTTAAAAGTCCCACCAGTATCGGAATCGTTGAGCAGGAACAAAAAGGAGTAAGGGCGCCGAAACCGGCCCCGATGATATTACCTACACCTTTGGGAGCCTTTGTCAGGAAACGTTGTATTTTATCCTGGGGTACATATTCCTGGATTAGTCCCACCAGGAAAGTAACACCTATAAAAAGTGCAACAAGCTCCCCCGCTATCTGCAGGAAAAAAATTCCCGCAGTAGTGAAATTATTCAACCCGAACATATGCCTTATCCTTTATTAGGGATTAACTTTAATTCGTGAGTGTTTTATTTGCAGCAGTCGTTCCCGCAGCATCCCGGCTTGTTATTTTTTTCTTTTGCTGCTTCTTTAGGCACGATTTTCATGTTGCAGCAGCTGTTTTCAGTGGCTTTCTTTTCACCCTTGAATAGTCCGAACAGACCTTTTTTCCTGGTGTTTTGATTATTTTCCTGGGTAGTCATTGGATCTTGCTCCTTTTTATTTAATTTTGCTTTATTCTCGCAATAACTTTTATACTCAACTGTCAATAATTCTTCATAGGTTTTACGCGCAAAAGGAGAAATATAGTTCTTTTTACTCAACCGTTGTATCAGGTCTGCAATAGTTGTTTCATCGGCGGACTTCCCCTCCTCATATAATTCTTCCATCACCTCGTCCAGACCCATTATTCCAACCTGGGCTCCATTCGGCAGGGTCAGTTTTCGTAGACCTTGAAATGAAGGGCTGCAGCAAGTTCCATCTTTGATATTCATATTCTGGGACATTGTATTCTCCTTGCAATCACAGGAATGTATTTTTCTGGTAATTCGACTTTTTCCCGCTATTCGTTAACCACTTTGTTCAGATAAGGCAGGACCTCACGCCATACTTTTAAGGCCTCTTGATAAGCTATTTCACCTTTTTCGGTTAATTCATATACCTTACGTTGTCTGTTATCGCTGGTTTCCGCTTTTACTACTGCATATTCACCTTTAGCCAGTTCACTTAGAATGGGATAAATCGTGGCATAGGTAGGCGTACAGCAGCCCTGGGTAAACTGGCGCATTTTTTCCAAAAGCGCATAGCCGTGTGTCGGCCCCAGGTGCAGAGTCTGCAAAATAAAAAACTTGGAAAGGCTCATATTTATCAAGGACTTCCAGTAAACCGAGCTTTCTAAATCCATAATAACCACCTTATTAAGTACATCGATATATCGACCATCTATATACTACATCAGTCAATATTGACCTGTCAATATCTCTAAGGAATAGAGTGTTCCAAACAAAATTTTTAAGCCACGGGGTATTCGCCATTGAAGACCGAAAGGCGGCCATCACCGACCGAGATGCCTGTATAGAGTGTGGTGCCTGTGCCATCAACTGTCCTGAAAAAGCCATTCAAGTACGGACAGGTGCCGGGTGTGCCGGAGGCATTATCCGAAGTGCAATTACTAAAGGGAAGGGCGGCTGTTGCGGTCCTTCTCCGGCAGTTGCTGGGTCAAGCAAGCCAGGCTGCTGTGGTGACTGAACTGAAAACCCGAAATCCGGTAATGGCGCTTCCTGATACAACTAATATTCTTGAAAGTCAGGTTTGCGGAAATTAATGTTAAAGGACTCTTCCTTGAAATTAAAACATCCATGTATTTCTTCTCGGCATTTCCTATTTGATGCTAAATTGTTCTTTGGCACCCCCATTTCCTTGGCTACCTTCTTTTTCCTTCCTCGATTGAATATATCTCTTAATCAATTACAGAGAAAGCCAGAAAAAGGTATTGACAACCACTTTAATATGAACTACGATTTATATAAACATTTATAGATATGAAGGATAGTCAATATGCGTACCGAAAATGAACAAGCAAGGCTGCTAACCTGCATCGGGGAACCCACCCGGCTGCAAATTTTATCACTGCTGATTCAGGGAGAGAGGTATGTGGGCGAAATAGTGGAGACCTTGAGCATCGAACAATCCCTGGTTTCCTATCATCTGCGTCATCTCCGTCAGTGCAACATCGTGCAGGCCAGACAGGATGCCCAAAAGACTTTCTACCGGTTGTCGGATCCCCGGCTGGCTGAACTGGTACTTACCAGCAAAGCCCTGGTCAAAGATATTTTCCTTTGCCAAACAGGAGCGAAAACGGTTGCAGAAAATACCCGGAAAATATCAAAAGCTAATTGAAATAGTATTTGAAGACAGATAGAGACAATATTCAGGAATTCAAGAGCAACTACTAACAGGAGAAGAACTGAATATGGCTGAAAAACGACAAATCGGTTTCTTTGAAAAATTTCTAACTCTATGGGTAGTGCTTTGCATGGCAGCGGGAGTACTGATCGGCCAGTTTCTGCCAAAAGTTCCCGCGTTTTTAGGTGAGTTTACCTATGCTCAGGTTTCAATACCCGTAGCTATATTAATCTGGTTAATGATTTACCCTATGATGTTGAAAGTCGATTTTGCCAGTATAGTCAATGTCGGAAAAAATCCAAAAGGTCTGATAGTGACCTGGGTAGTAAACTGGCTGATCAAACCGTTTACCATGTTTGGGATCGCTTCTCTTTTCTTCTATGTCATATTCAAGTCGTTAATTCCCCAGGAGTTAGCCACTCAGTATCTGGCTGGAGCAGTGTTACTGGGGGCTGCCCCTTGCACCGCGATGGTCTTTGTCTGGAGCTATCTTACCCGGGGCAACCCAGCGTATACTCTGGTACAGGTAGCTACTAATGACCTGATCATCCTGATTGCTTTTGTCCCTATCGTGGTTTTGCTGCTGGGAGTCAGTAATATATCCGTACCCTGGATTACGTTGTTTCTATCAGTAGTACTCTTTGTCGTTATTCCCCTGGCCGCTGGATGGCTTACGCGAGTCTATGTCAGTAAGAAGCACGGGAAAGATTACTTCGAAAACAAATTTATTCCTAAATTTGGGAATATAACCATAATCGGGCTCCTGCTTACCCTGGTGATTATCTTCTCCTTCCAGGGAAGGGTTATTATTGAAAATCCCATTCATATCATATTGATTGCCGTACCGCTTACCATTCAAACCTTCCTCATATTTTTTATAGCCTATGGCTGGGCCAGAGGCTGGAAATTGCGCCATGATATAGCCGCTCCGGCTGGTATGATTGGCGCCAGCAACTTCTTTGAGCTGTCAGTGGCCGTAGCTATTTCAGTATTCGGCCTGACGTCGGCTGCAGCTCTGGCAACAGTTGTGGGCGTACTGGTTGAGGTTCCGGTGATGCTGACACTGGTAGCCATTGCTAATAAAACTCGACACTGGTTCCCCGAGTATCAGATAATTAAAAAAACCTGAATCAGTTGCGTAGGTTTGATATGTACAATAAAATACAGGTGCCTTTGAAAAGAAAGCAGAATCAGCTAACGTTATGACACTGGTAAGGGAAAGTTCGGACATTAATACATAGGGAGGAAACTGAAATGGATTCTGAGATCAAGAAAAACGTCAGAGAAGCGTATGGTAAGGTTGCCAGGGAAAGAGGTTCCTGTTGCCCTCCTTCACAGCCATCAGGCAGCAGTCCCAGTTCATGTTGCAGCAAAGATGAATCGGATGATTCAGCCAGCAAGGTGGTCGGTTACACTGCCGCTGAATTAAGTACTTTACCTGAAGGGGCTGACATGGGCCTGGGGTGCGGCAATCCGGTCGCTCTAGCCTCGCTCAAAGAAGGAGAAACCGTTCTGGATTTAGGCTCAGGTCCCGGCATGGACTGCTTATTGGCGGCCGTCAGGGTTGGTAAAAAAGGAAGGGTCATCGGAGTGGACATGACCCCGGATATGTTGGATAGAGCCCGCGAGAATGCCGCTAAAGGCGATTATAGCAACGTTGAGTTCCGTTTGGGAGAGATTGAGAATTTACCGGTCGCCGATAATATAGTGGACGCAGTCATTTCTAACTGCGTGATCAATCTGTGTCCGGATAAAAGTCGCGTCTTCTCCGAGATTTTTCGGGTTTTAAAGCCGGGAGGGCGTCTCATGGTCTCCGATATCGTAACCGAAAAAGAATTGCCGGAGAGCATCAGGAATTCTAAAGAAGCTTATTGCAGTTGTATTGGTGGAGCTGCACTTAAGAGTGACTATCTCAAGATTATACAGGCGGCCAAATTCCAGGATATCAAGATCGTTAGTGAATCTGTTTCATATTTGCAGCCCAGTGATTTTCAGACCGAAGAAGAGGGTAATACAGGGAAGGATTGTTGTTGCAATAAATCCGAAGAGAATGCCCCGGTAATCAGCATCCAGGTTTCTGCGTTCAAACCAGGCTAACAGGGAACGAACTTGAAGCATCTATGATCCTGAACGCCGTAACTATACCGATGAACATGGCATTTACCAGTGCATGCTCGTCAATGCCATGTTCATTCTTGAGAATCAGAGCTGGAAATGGATGCCGGAGCGTGACTTTATAGGCATCATGGTATAGCCTTCAGTTAATTTGACCCCGATCATACCTATGGTGGACCCCAAAAACTGGACAAGTTGTTACCGTTCCAGTTTTCGGGGAGCAGATCAACTATCTGGGGTAAGATGGATGGAATAGCCTAAATCGAATGGCAACGAGCAAAAGCCGGGACAGTAGAACAGGTACATAACGTATTGGTAAGTGATTTAGCCGCAGGAGTGTATCCCAGCTATAAGCATGGAGCAAATGCGGCCTGGTTAAGGTTTCAGGTAATCACCTGTAACTTGTTGGAGATATTAAAGAAGGCAGCGCTGGAGAAGGAATATGCCAACGCTCAGCCTAAACGTATCAGGTTTGCCATTTTCACAATGATTGGGAAAGTGGTATATCATGCCGGGCGCATATTACTGCGTATAGCAACAGAAATAATTGATAGAATAGTTTTTCGATCTAAAAGGAGGATTGGACTATTGCTGGTAAATACGAGTTAGCGGATTGGATTATGGAGATTCTTTGAGGTAGTTTTAGACTAACCTCAGGTACAACTTTCCCTTAAAGTTGATTTTGGCCATTTCTAGGGTGTTGTTTTTGTCTTTATACTCTAGGAATAATCATTTTTTAATATTGGGGCATTTTTCTCGGGAAATCGTCATTTCAAGCTGATCACTGTTATTTCCCCCAAAGAATCCACGGATTACGGATCAAAATTCAGTATTGACAAACATATGTGTATTACCTATAATACTATACAATAT
>CAYLVC010000182.1:0-6448 GCA_964387005.1 uncultured Dehalococcoidales bacterium
CGCCAGCGATGTTTTCACTGTTCGATCAACGTACTGTAGTCATTGACAACTAATTCATATAATGTTATATTTATTACCATTCAATAACAGCCGGGTTTTCTGTTCCTGGTCCGTAAGCAAATCGGCCTCAAAAACCAATTATTGATGGCAAGTTAATAACCTATTTTCCGGGTAAAATGAGCTGGAACAACTTCGATCTTCAGCAACCTGGACCAGGCTTCCGGCGTTTCCCGACACCAACCCTGACTATTTCCCGGAGACAAACAATTGTGAAACTGTATGTATAGAAGGGCGAATTACGCCCGGGGTGAGTTGTGCCCGCAAACGGGTGCAGGCCAGTTGAACATCCTTATGAGATATTATATATTAATATAATATCCGTATAGAGATGAGTCTGGCTTGTACTTTGTTTTGTTTGTTAGAATGTAATTCGGGTATAATTGGTTTATTCGGTTAGATAAAGCAAAACCCCCTTCTGTTTTATATTCAAGATTTCGAGGAGAGCAAAATGCAGGAAAAAGAAAGAACGGTAGTGAAAGGGCTTTCCGGAGCCGGTGTAACCGAGGACTCCAATATGGTACAGGTTGATCTCAAGGACGGAAAAATTGTCAGAATCCGACCTTTTCACTTCGACTGGAAATATGACAGGAAGCCCTGGAAAATGGAAGCCCGTGGAAAGGTATTTGAAGCCAGTATGAAAGCCCTGATTCCTCCATTCACCCTGGCCTACAAGAACCGGGTCAATTCGCCCAACAGGACGATGTTCCCGCTCAAAAGGGTGGACTGGGACCCCAAGGGAGAAAGGAATCCTCAGAACAGGGGCATCAGCAAGTACAAGAGGATTTCCTGGGACGAGGCCACCGATATTATCGCCAGCGAACTGAAAAGGGTGATAAAAAAATACGGGCCTACCTCCGTTTTGCTACAGGCGGACGGACATGGAGAAACCAAGGTAGTTCACGCTGCTCACGGCTGCAGCCGCAGACTGCTCTCCATGCTGGGAGGATACACCTGGCAGACCAGGAACCCGGACAGCTGGGAAGGCTGGTACTGGGGCGCCAAGCATGTATGGGGCTGCGAACCGGTAGGCAAGGCGGCTTACCAATCCAACCTCGTACCGGATATCGCCAAACATACCAGCACGCTGCTATACATCGGCTGCGATCCCGAAACCACCACCTGGGGCTGGGGCGGACAGACCGTCAGCCAGCTTTGCTACTGGTTTACCGAACTGGGCATTAAGCAGGTCTATGTTTGTCCTGACTTGAATTACGGCGCCGCTATTCATGCCGACAAATGGATCCCTATTCTGCCCAATACGGATGCAGCCCTCTATATGGCTATCGCCTATATCTGGATAACCGAGGGCACATACGACAAAGATTACGTCGCCACTCACGTGGTCGGCTTTGACAAATTCAAGGACTATATTCTGGGAAAGGAAGACGGCATCGCCAAGACCCCGCAGTGGGCTTCTCAAAAGACCACCGTACCTACCAGGATTATCAAAGCCCTGGCGAAGACCTGGGCGGCTGCACCGACAACTACCGTACATGCCAACGGCGGCAACATGTCCCGCGCTCCCTATGCCACCGAAAACATGCGGATGGAGGTCTGCCTGCTGGGCATGCAAGGTCTGGGCAAACCCGGACGCCATATGTTCACCACCATCGAATGGGGGCTTTTCGGGAACATGGATCCGCCCGGATGGTCGTTCGGCAAGACTATTCCCGTACCCCGCCACCTGGTCTATCCCAACCTGGTCCCGGCCAACCGCGGATTTGCCGTGGTAGGGAACGACCTGCCGGCACAAATCATCTCCAAGGTTAAAATTAACGATGCACTGAACAATCCTCCCATAAGCTGGTACGGCACCACGCTTTGCCGCCAGTTGACAGAAGACCAGTTTGTGCAATATAAATACCCGGCCGACGGCTGTTCCGAGATACACATGATATGGACGGACACCCCGGCGCTGATGACCTGCTGGAACGATTCAAACGGCACTGCCAGGGGTTATCAGAATCCCAAGATCGAATTCATGCTGGCCCAGCACCCCTGGATAGAAAATGACTGCCAGTTTGCCGATATCATCCTGCCGGTAACCACCAAATTCGAAATCGATGACATCGGCATCGACAATTTCACAGCCGAGTTCGGCACTCTCTTCCTGGACCAGAAGTGTATCGAACCTAAAGGCGAATCCAAAAGCGATTACGAAGCAGTCTGCGCAGTAGCTGAAAAGCTGGGACTGCTGAAAGAATACACCGGCGGTAAAAGCGTCGAAGAATGGATCAGGGTAGGCTTCGACAATTGCGGAATAAAACACCTGGTTACCTGGGAAGAGTTCAAAGAAAAAGGGCATTACGTTATTCCCAATGACCCCGACTGGCAGAAATATGAAATCGGCCTGAGAAAATTTGCCGATGACCCCGAGCATAATCCCATATCCACGCCTACGGGCAAGCTTGAGTATTTTTCACAAAGGCTGGCAGACCATTTTCCGGGTGACAAAGGCCGTCCGCCCGTACCGCACTGGATTGAAAACGGGGAAGGCCACCAGGAAAGAATGTCCAGTGAAAGGGCCAAGAAGTATCCCTTCCTTTGCCTTTCAAACCATCCCCGCTGGAGGGTGCATTCCCAGCACGACGATATGCAGTGGCTGAGAGAAATCGAGACCTGCAAGATAAAAGGGCCGGATGGCTACGGCTATCAAACCCTGTGGATCAACCCGCGGGACGCTGAGAAGAAAGGCATTAAACAGCATGATATAGTCAAAGCCTTTAACGAGCGAGGAGCGGTACTTTTCGGAGCATATGTAACCGAAAGGATTATGCCCGGGGTAATATATGTCGATCATGGCGCCCGCCTTGACCCCATCGTTACAGGGGAACTGGACAGGGGTGGAGCGATCAACACTCTTACTCCCCGCAATACCGTATCCAAAAATGCTACCGGTATGGTCTCAGGGGGGTTCCTGCTGGATGTCGAGAAAGCGGACCTGGACGACCTGATGCAAAAATACCCGGAGGCTTTCAAACGGGCCTACAACAGCAACGCCGGACTGACAATAGAGCGGCTGCTGGTAAAATAGGAGAAGAATTCAGATATAAACAACAAATGGCAGAATTGATGTTCTTGGAGGTAGATTAATGGCAGAACAGGTTTTTATACAATGCACAGTTGGCGGACCTGTCCGGGTTTATGTCGAAGATGGCAAAATCAAGCGCATGCGCCCGATTATCTTCGACGACAAGGTTGATGCACCGTCATGGATAATCAACGCCCGGGGCAGGAAATTCACACCGCCGCGCAAGACAACATTACAATCATATGAAGTACCCGAAAGACAGAGAGTCTATGCAGAAAACCGGATAAAGTACCCCTTAAAACGCAAGAATTTCGACCCTAATGGAGAGCGGCATCCGGAATTGCGGGGTAAAGACGAGTATGAAAGGATATCCTGGGATGAAGCCCTGGATATCGTAGCCGGGGAAATCAAGCGAATCCGCAAGACCTACGGGCCGGCTGCAATCACCGCTATGACCTCCTCGCATCACAACTGGGGTTTCCTGCACTATAAACTGGGTCCCCTCGGCCGTTTTTTCAACCTGCTGGGCTATACCACTCTGTCGGACAACCCGGATAGCTGGGAAGGCTGGCACTGGGGAGCCATTCATACCTGGGGCTACTGGTGGAGGCTGGGACACTGCGATCAGTCGGAACTGCTCCAGGATGCTCTCAAGAATACCGAACAGATTATCTTCTGGTCGGTTGACCCCAACAGCACCTCATATATGTACAGCGGACAGGAAAACCTGATCTGGCGCATATGGATGAAAGAGCTGGGCATCAAGTTCATTTTCATTGATCCTTACTGCAACTGCACTGCAGCCACCATGGGTGACCAGTGGCTGGCGCCCCGTCCCGGTACAGACGCAGCCCTGGCGGAAGCCATCGGTTATATCTGGATCAAAGAAGGGACTTATGACAAGTTTTTCATTGAAAACCGCACAACCGGTTTCGCCGAATGGAAGAAGCACATCCTGGGTAAAAGCGACGGCACTCCCAGGACGCCCGAATGGGCAGCGGAAATCTGCGGCATTCCGGCTCATACTATTAAAGCCCTGGCAAGAGAATGGGCCGCCAAGAAGTCCATGATAGCCGTAGGCAGCATCTTCGGCGCAACCGGCGCCTGCCGTGAAGCCTATGCCACTGAGTGGGCAAGGCTGATGGTTTTACTGGGCGCCATGCAGGGCATCGGCAAGCCGGGTGTAAACTTCTGGGGTGGTACCGCCGGTGCGGCACCAATCGATTACCGCTTCAAATTTCCCGGCTATTCCGATAACGGCTGGGATGCATTCGGAATCGTGGCCAAAAAGTCTTATTTCCCCGAAGGCAACAAGGTTACTCAAAAGGCCTACCGCCTGCTGCTGCCCGAGATCGTTATGGACCCGCCGGTAAGCTGGACTGGAGAAGGTTTCTGCGGCAACTCCGTGGAACAGCAATTCCAAAAATTTACCTGTCCGGAACCCGGACCAAACGGTGCACCCATCAAGATGATTCACCGCCACGGCGGTTCCTTTATCAGCACCATGACCGCAACCAACCGCTGGGTTAAAATGTATCAGAGCCCCAATCTGGAGTTCGTGGTCATGCAGGACTGCCACTGGCAGAGCGAGACCAAATTCGGCGATGTGATCCTGCCGGCTTCCACCAACTTTGAGCATACCGACCTCTCCGAGTGGAACAGCGCCGGCGGTTACGGTTCCAATGATATGAACAACAATCACCGCATCATCATCTACCAGCAGCAATGCATCGAACCTCTCTGGGAGTCCAAGCCGGACTATGAAATTTACACGCTTCTGGCTGAAAGGCTGGGCATCAAAGATGAGTATACGGAAGGCAATTCCTTTGAAGACTGGAACAAGAAGGTCTATGAGTATTCAGACCTGCCCAAATACATAACTTACGAAGAAATCAAGAAAAAGGGCTATTTCGTGGTCCCCTCCATGCCGCCTGACGAAGAACCGAGGGTTTCCTGGCGCTGGTTTTATGAAGGGCGTCCCTGCGACCTGTACTCCGAACCCCGCAGCCCGTTGATTGGTACGGATAAAGCCGATAAGCTTGGCACACCCAGCGGCAAGATAGAGTTTGTTTCTCAGACTCTGCTGAAATTCGATCCCAAGGACGAGGAAAGACCTCCCATGCCCAGGTACATTCCTAGCTGGGAAGGCTATAATACCACCGAACTGACGGTCAAGTATCCCTTGCAGTTGATCAGCCCTCATCCCAGGTTCTCGTATCACACCCATAACGATAACAAGAGCCCCTGGCTGGATGATATTCCGCAGCACCGCGTCAAGAAAGACGGCTATGCCTACTGGCCGATCAGGATACATCCGGCAGATGCGAAAACCCGGGACATCAAAGACGGAGACCTGGTCAAGGTCTTTAATGACAGGGGCGCTGTTATCTGCTGCGCCCATGTAACCGAGAGAATCAAACCGGGATGCGCTCATTCTTATGAAGCCGGAGCCAAATACGATCCGCTGGAGCCGGGAAAAGCCGGCAGCATCGATAGAGGCGGCTGCATCAACCTGTTGACCCCATCCCGAATGGTATCCAAGAACGCTCCAGGAGAAGCCAACAACTCCTGCCTGGTTGAAGTATGCAAGTGGGAGGCTTAACGTAAATGGCCAGATATGGAATGGTTATAGATATCACTAAATGCACCGGCTGCTACAACTGCTTTTTAACCTGCCGTGACGAGCATGCCGGCAATAACTACCCGGGCTACGCCGCCCCTCAGCCCATGACCGGCATGAACTGGATGAAGGTCATCGAAAAAGAGAGAGGCCAGTACCCCAAAATCAAGGTCGCCTATACACCCGTTACCTGCATGCAGTGCGAGAACGCAGGCTGCATCAAGGCCGCTCAGAACAAAGCCGTCTACCGCAGACCCGACGGCATCGTCATCATCGACCCGGTCAAGGCCAAAGGACAGAAACAAATTGTCGATGCCTGCCCCTACCGCGTGATCGAATGGAACGAGGAGCTCCAGCTGCCCCAGAAATGCACCATGTGCGCTCACCTGCTGGACAAAGGCGAGAAGGTCCCCAGATGCGTCGAGTCCTGCCCTACCGGAGCCCTTTGCTTCGGCGACCTGGACGACCCCAAGAGCGAGGTTGCCAAACTCATTGCAGGCGGCAAGACCGAAGCCCTTCATCCCGAATTCGGACTGGTTGAGAAGGTCAAGTATCTCAACCTGCCCAGGAAATTCGTGGCCGGCACCGTGATCTACGGCGATATCGATGAATGCGCCAGCGGCATCACTGTAAGCCTCAGCGGCAATGGTGAGACCCGTCAGGCTAAAACCAATGGTTTCGGCGACTTCGAGTTCGAGGGACTGGAGGACAATACCGAATACAGCGTCAAGATCGAG
>CAYLVC010000183.1:0-1590 GCA_964387005.1 uncultured Dehalococcoidales bacterium
TCCGGGATATGATCAAAAAGATCGAAGACGTCAACGCCAACATCCTGTACATCTCCCAACGTATTGAAGAGTCCCTGCGCAAGCTGGTCTGACAATATGTGATTTGATATCATAAAACCATATGTTATTATTGTTTATAGCGTTTAACCATAAAAGAAAAGAGTATCAAACAATGATTACAAGGATTTTTTATGATTCGAATCTCTTCATTAGAAAAAAGTGACGTAAACCAGATTGTCACATGGAATCTTGGAAAAGATGCTGATTTCCTGACACAATGGGCAGGTAGAGGCTATCGGTATCCTATAACAGAAGATCAAATTACTGAAAGGCTCGATACAACTGCCGATTCGGGTTACAAAATATTTGGTATCAAAATGGATGAAAACCTGATCGGAACTATCGAACTTATGAAAATCGACCTAAATTCAAACAGCGCCACCATTGGACACTTTTTACTAGACCCTGCCATAACTGGCAATGGATATGGGACAAAAGCACTTAAGTCATTTGTAGAATACGTTTTCGATAATACTCCGATTATTAAACTCGATTTATCAGTTTTTGATTTCAATAAGACAGCAATCCGGTGCTATGAAAAAACGGGTTTTGTAAAAACTACTGAAGTCATACGCCCCAATGGCTGGATCGCAATTACGATGGAAATAAGGCGTACATAATGGATGGATTTTGATGAAAGATACTAAATATAGTATCATATAGCCATGAGTAACGAGAGAGAGCTGATTAATAAATTTCTAAATGATCAATCTCATGTTACTATTGAAGATTGCGATCAATTACTTGGTATATACGGGTATAAGCTAAAAAAAGGTTCCGGCAGCCATCGCATTTATCATAAGAAAAATGCCAGAGCAATCACTATAGTGGCTCCACACGGTACAAAATATGTAAAATCACCCTATATCAAGCTGGTCATTAAATTGTTGGGGTTGGAGAAGAAGCAATGAAGGCAAATACGGTTAATCGTAAAACCCTGGAATATTATATGGAGTTAAAATACCCGATCACCATTCATATAGCTCCCGAAGGCGGCTTTGTAGCTGAGATAGAGGATTTACCCGGGTGTTTAGCCCAGGGTGAAACCCTGGAAGAGACTTATAATGAGATTGAAGTTGCTCGCAAACTATGGTTAGAAACCACTTATGAAGACGATCAGGATATACCGCTTCCCAGGGATGATCGTGATTATAGCGGTAAGTTCATTGTCAGGGTCCCTAAGAGCCTGCATAGACAACTTGACGTACTGGCAGATAGAGAGGGTGTCAGCCTAAACCAATATTTGGTCTCAGAACTTTCCCGTATAGTCGGGAAGGAAACCGCTAATAAGGGCAAATCCCAAAATTAAACAAATTATCAGCTAATATCCTGAAATATTATGTTAAATAAGGACCAATTCCAGCCTTAAGCGTCCAGCCTCCCCACTTCTATCGTTCCGGTCCCTTTGCAGTACTTGCATTTCTCTTTCAATATGGGGTGATCGTCACAATACGGGCAGGTTATTCTTAATTTGCTCTTGTCCTGTATGCCCAGGTCCTTGACCTTCCAGGACAGCTCTTTATCCGAATG
>CAYLVC010000183.1:1690-3410 GCA_964387005.1 uncultured Dehalococcoidales bacterium
TTTCTAAGCAGAAAATCATCGCCGTTTAATATCACTATCAGCTTATCACCCAGTTTGGCGGCTTCACTTATATATCTGACATGACCGACATGGATAGGATCAAAAGCTCCGCTTACTGCTACAGTCACTGGCCGCTGTTTCATCTTAACTGCTCCTTTGTGTACCGGAAAATATCATCTGACTCATTGTAGCATAACGGCAATTAATGGCAATAGCCCTTGACAATAGAACGTTTGTTCTATAAAATGATAAATGTCGGATTTTTAGAGGCGTATTATGAAAATTATGAGCGTTCTGCTGCCCCATTTTCCCCTGAAGTGCGAAGCACTGAGGAATCCTTCAATTGAAGGATTCCCGGCCGTGGTAACCTGTGCGGCGGGTTCCCAGAACCTGGTATTGGACTTTTCCGGCAATCTGAAAGACCTCCAGCCGGGCATGCCCCTGCAACAGGCCCTTTCCCTGCACGGGGAAGTCAAACTGGTCTATGCCGATTTACCCTATTACCGCTCCGTTTTCAATAAATTGCTGGACGGTCTGGCCTTAAAGAGCCCCCTGGTTGAGGAATCAGACCTGGGCTGCGCCTACCTGGGACTGGACGGACTTCAGTTGCTTTATCCTGACGATCAGGCCCTTGTTACGGCTGTCAAAGCAGCCATTCCGTCTGTCTTTACAGTTCAACTGGGCATAGCCGGGGGCAAATTCCCGGCTTACCTGGCGGCTTTGTACAGCCCTCCCGGCGGTTACCGCAGCCTGACGGGCGATCCGGGGGCTTTTCTCAAGGGACTGGACTGCGCTGTCCTCCCCATCTCCTTTAAAAGCAAGGCCAGGCTGCGCGACTTTGGCATACGTACCCTGGGACAAATAGCCGCCCTGTCTGCGGGACCGCTCCTGTCCCAGTTCGGCGCCGAAGGGAAGAAGATAGTGGAACTGGCCAGGGGCTGTGACAATACCCCCTTTTACCCTCGCTGCACAGAAGAAACGATTGAGGAGAGCACTACCCTTTCTTCCATGACGGTCTCGCTGGAAGCCATCCTGCTTATGGTGGAGACACTGCTCTCCCGGGCCTTTGCCAGGGACTGTCTTAAAGGCAGGGGCATCAGCAGCCTTACCCTCTGGACCAGGCGCTGGAATTCAGGGCACTGGGAACAGGAAATCCATTTCAAAGAACCCGCCATGGACCTTAAAAGCGTCATCTCACGCATAAAACCGGTACTGGAAAATTGCCCTCAGCCGGGACCGGTCGAACAGGTGGGACTGAAACTGACCGGACTGGGCTACCGCAACAGCCGGCAGAAAAGCCTTTTCTCGGAAGTCCGGGCCAGGGACCATTTGCTGGAGGATATCAGGCAGCTGGAAAACAGGCTGGGCAGCCCCCAGGTCTTTAAAATAAAGGAGGTGGAACCCTGGTCCAGGATACCGGAAAGACGCTACGCACTGACACCCTTAAACCTGTAAATGTCCCCGAACCGGTGGAGGTGGAAGAAGATTCCTGCGGACTTCCCGTTGCTGTCAGGCTGAAGCGAAAACAGGCTGTCGCCGCCATCGAGGACCGCTGGAGAATCGATGATGAATGGTGGCGCAGTGAAGCCCTCTCGCGCCTCTATTTCGCTGTCATATTCAAATCGGGCCAGCGGCTGGTGCTGTATAAAGACCTTATCCGGAACTGCTGGTATAGACAAACCTACTAAACAATACCAGTAACCAGGAGACAATATACAAA
>CAYLVC010000183.1:3510-6429 GCA_964387005.1 uncultured Dehalococcoidales bacterium
ACAATATACAAATTCTAATATACAATACCCAAACCCGACGAGAGCACAGATTTGGGGTTTTTGAAATTTGGTTATTGTATCTTGATTTCGATCCAGGTTATTGATATTATGTCGAGTTGTGTATTATGCCTTATGCTGAACTCCATTGTCATAGCTATTATTCCTTTCATGACGGGGCATCCTCCCTGGAGGAACTCATGCTTCAGGCCAAAAACCTCGGCTACCGCGCCCTGGCGCTGACCGATCATGACAACCTGTGCGGGGCAATGTGCTTCGCTCACCTGTCACACTCACTTGAAATGCAGGGCATCACCGGCGCCGAAATCACCCTCAAGGGCGGCTATCATCTTACCCTGCTGGCAAAGGACCACCAGGGCTACCGCAACCTGTGCCGGCTGATTACCGCCGCCCATAACTCCGGTGAGCGTGATAAGCCGGAGCTGCCTCCCGGCCTCCTCCCGGAACACGCCGCAGGGCTGATTGTTCTGTCCGGCTGCTCCAGGGGAGAACTGGCCCAGCTGGCAGCCGGACAGCGCCTTTCCGAAGCACAGGATCTGATCAGGCGCTACCGGGAGTGGTTCGGCAGCGATAACTACTACCTGGAATTACAGCAAAACCTGGTCAAGGGAGACACCGAACGCAATAAAATCCTGATAAGGCTGGCCCGCGAAACAGGCGTTAAGGTGGCAGCCACGGGCAATGTCCACTATCATCTGCGCAGCAGATACCAGCTCCAGGACTGCCTGGTGGCTATCCGCCACTGCAAGAGCCTGGACGAGACTCACCGCGAACGCCGCCCCAACTCCGAGTTCTATCTCCGGCCGCCGGCGGAAATTGCCGGCCTTTTCCGTGATTGCCCTGAAGCCCTGGAGAATACCCTGAAGATTGCCGGGCAGTGCACTCTGGACCTGACCAGAGACCTCAACTACAGCTTCCCGGACTATCCCGCACCCCCGGGCTACACGCCCGACACCTACCTGGAAAAACTCTGCCATGAGGCAGCCCTGAGACGCTACGGTTCTATCACTCCGGCCGTCCGGGAAAGGCTTGACCACGAGTTCCGCCTGATACGCAAATACAACCTGTCCGGCTTCCTGCTGCTCTACCATGAGGTGATCAAACTCGGAAGAGAGGTCATGATAGACCTGGGTCTGAGCAGTCCGTCTTTACCCCTGGAAGAAAACCCGCCGGGCAGGGGACGCGGCTCTTCAGTGTCTTTATTGATAGGTTACCTGATCGGGCTTTCCCATATAGACCCCCTGAAATACGGTCTTTCCCTGGAAAGGTTCCTCCCTGAAGACGGCATGTCCAACGTTCCCGATATCGATCTGGATTTTCCCCGCAGCATCCGGGAAGAGCTGATCCTGAAAACACACCGAAAATGGGGCTGGCAAAATGCCGTTCTTACCGGCACCATTGCCACCTACCTGGTAAAAGGCGCCATACGGGACCTGGGCAAAGCCCTGGGACTGCCGGAAGCCGAAGTCGACCAGCTGGCCAAAGAGGTCGACTGGGGCAGCGCCAAAAGCCTGGAAAAACAGATGCTTAAATCCCCCCGCTTCAGGGAAAAGACCACTGCGCCTGTCTGGAAAGACCTTATCCGGCTGGCCTGTGAGCTGGACGGCGTACCCAAATACCTGGGACAGCATCCCGGCGGAATGGTGATTTCCTCTGCCCCTTTAACCGATATCGTACCTGTGCAAAGAGGCGCCATAGAGGGACGCTATGTTTGCCAGTGGGACAAGGACAGCATCGACGATGCCGGCTTTGTCAAGATCGATTTCCTGGCCCTGGGGGCCTTATCCCAGATGCAGGAAGCCCTGGAGCTGATCAGGCAGAGCACGGGTCAAAGAATCGATCTCTCCCGCATCGATTTCGAAGACCCTGAAATTTATGATATGCTCTGCAAGGGAGACACCATCGGCATCTTCCAGGTAGAATCGGCGGCCCAGATGCAGACTATTACCAGGCTCAAACCCCGGAATCTGCTGGATATGGCCCACGAGGTGGGGGCGGTCAGGCCCGGTGTGGGGGTCAACGGCGGAGTACAGGAATACCTGGCACGCCGCAGCGGTAAAAAACCCCTGGTCTACGACCATCCCCTGGAAAAACGGTCTCTGGAACGCACCCTGGGAGTGGTGCTGTTCCAGGACCAGGTAAATCAACTGGCTATAGACGTAGCGGGTTTTGCCCCCAGCGAGGCCGACCGCCTGCGCCGCGCCTTCGGCAGAAAACACAACACCGGATTAATCGAGCAATACCGGCAGAAGTTTTTTGAAGGGGCCGGAATCCGTGGGGTGGACGAAAAGGCGGCCGGGACCATCTTTAAGAAGTTCAACGGCCTCTATATGTTCCCTGAATCACACGCCTTTGCCTTCGGAGTCACGGCCTACCAGGCCTCCTGGCTGAAATTCTATTATCCCCTGGAATTCTTCGTGGGTATCTTCAATCAGCAGCCTATGGGCTTCTATAGTCTGGAAACCCTGAAGGAGGACGCCCGCAGACACAATGTCCGGGTGTTGAATCCGGATATCAACCGGAGCCGGGCCAAATGCACTATTGAAGACAGTGCTCTGCGCCTGGGACTGTTAAGCGTCCTGGGACTGGGAGAAGCCTCCGCCGCCGGTATCGAAGAGGGCAGAGCCAGAAAGGGAGCCTTCAGGAATATCGGGGATTTCCTGGAACGCAGCGGTGTTCTGGAAGATGTGGCCTTCAACCTGGCCAGCGCCGGGGCTTTCGATAGTCTTGAGCCGAACCGGCGGAATGTAAAATGGGAGATCGGCCTCAGATACCGTCCGGTAAATTCTCAACTGCCCCTGCCGCTGCCGGTGGAGCAGGACCTGGTAGAACTGGAGTCCCCCGGCTGCTGGGAAAAGATGAAGGATGAATACGGTGTGCTTAATCTTTTCCCTGCCGGGC
>CAYLVC010000184.1:0-6421 GCA_964387005.1 uncultured Dehalococcoidales bacterium
AGGTTTGGAAATCATTACTTTCTTGATTGTTTCTTAATACTATCTTTGTGTTCACTTTTTGCACAGGTAGCTGTTCAGATTCTTCACATGTACCTGTTAAGTTTTTGCACAGGTCATTGCCGGCTGTGAGGGATATCTTTATGCCCGCCTTTCCTGTGTCGCGGTATGTATTGGTGCGCCGCTGCGTGCTTTCAACCTCTTCTATATATCCTTTGGTAATAAGCGCCTTAATCGCGTCCAGAACAGTGTGTCTGGATATTCCCAGTTCGCTGGCGATGCGTTCTTGGCTTGCCCAACACTCACCATCTGCCATCTGACAGAACCTCCAAATCTTACCAAATATAACCGCGCCGGTAATACCAACATCGATTGCCACTGAATCGATTACCGGTGTCCATCCTACCACATCAGTCAATATCGTTTTTTTCATCCTTGACCTCAAAATAGAATTTGTAAACCGGTATCGGCATCACAAAGCCAAGCGTTTCAAGATAGTTCACTTGCTCAATTGAGAACGACACCGGGTGATAAGTGGTCATGGCTTTGAAGAATCTAAACTCTTCTACGGACTTAGACCCCTTAGTTGAGTTGCAGGACTTACAACATGGGACTATATTATCTGCGTCTTCGCGCCCGCCTTTCGATAAAGGCACAACGTGGTCAAGGGTAAAAGAATTTGGAAGATTGCCGGCAGAAGTACATTTTATTCCACAGTACCAGCACCTGCATCCAAATCCATCCTTCCATACTTTGTTCGGTTTGCTCACCTTACCCTCCTGCTCTGGTTAAATAAAGTTTTTAACTTGTCTTTCCCGATGCCGCATGCCAGAATGTAATCGTCTATCTTGATGGGGGTCTCCACGATGCGGCATCTGCCTGCACCAAGCTCGTGTGCCAGCCCCTCGTTCATCTTCCCGGTGTCCGGGTCACAGCAGATGAATACATCGGCAGCATCGGCGGTGTACTGCTTAATGGCATCGATGGGCGTGTTCTTGCCGGGTATTCCTATCACCTGCCAATTGGGGTTGTCCATCGTAATGTACGTGACCATCGCCTTTATCTCGCCCTCGACCACCACCACCGTATTCTGGGTGGGCTTGTCTGGGTCGCACAGGTAGACCGGCGCGCCGAGGTTACTGTATTCGTAGCGGTACTTGCCAGCCTCTGTCTCTGCTCCAATCAGTCGGTGCTTTATGTTCTGTACCTGCCACTCGCCATCGAATACCGGGATGGTAGCAGTCGGGGTGTGAAGCTCCCGCCCAATCCAGATGCGCCGGTCAGTCTCGTACCCAAGCTGCCAGTACTGCTGCCAGAAGTCCGGCACTCCCCTCCTATCCCACCATATCTTCCCGGTGTCAGATGCCAGCAGTTGCTCGTGATATTTTAGCCATATCTGCGTTTCGCGGATTTCCTTGAGTGCCTGCTGCGCCGCATCAATCTTCGTCTGCAGTTCCTGAGCCACTCGCTCGGCATGTTCGTGCTGCAGCCGAGCCACCTCGTCCGGTGGTAGCGGCTTCCCCCCGGTGACAATGTCAATCGCTTCTAATAAGCCGATGCGCTTGAGCTTCATAATAAAGCCAAGCGCATCTCCTGAACCACAGTCACCTGTGAAGCACGTCCACCTGCGTCCGTTCTCGTAAATGGCAAACCCGTTTGGATTGTCGCCGCCATGAATGGGACACGTGCCGCGCCACTCGCTGCCGCTCTTCTTGAGCCGCGCACCAGCTTTATCAGCCCAATCGACAAGGTCAACCTTCATATTAACGGCATCAAGGTCGTTCATAGCTCCTCCATAAAATTGGGTTTGGTTTTAAGGGGTGTTTGTTTACCGAGTTGGATATCATCTCCTTGGTCTCCTGTCATCATTATAACCACTTACTGTGATTTTTCAACTTAAGAAATCGGCATTGACATTTATCGCGGCAGTCTTTATAATAATTTATGAGGGATTGGTCTCCCTCACCTCCACTCGGCTCATAACATGCCGATTGGTCTCCTGATAAGAGGACGCTGCCCCCCCAGCGCCCTCTTGTTTTTATGCTACCCGCCTTATGGCTGCGGGGCGAACATCCGCTGGCTCGTAGTACACCAGCTTCCACATGCACGGTTGCGGTACAAGTTCCGGCGGCAACGTCTTGGGGTCGTGGGACACGATGACCTGCAGCCGCCCATCCGCATGGCGCAGGATGCCCTGTACCAGCCCTTTCCCGTTGGGGGTGTCCACCGTCTGCAGGAACTCCACCCCACACAGTTTGAATGCGCTTTCTTTCATTCTGCCTCCTTTACGATGAAGATGTCACCCAGCCGGGTATTGCTGAGTTCCTCGGCGGTGAATCCCTGTGCCGATAAGAATCGCTCCAGCGTGTCAATCGTTTGGGGATGCCAATTACCAAGCGCCATGCGCCGGTAGGTTGGGTAGGTCACCCCACAGTCCATGCTCTTCGACAGCATGCTTCCGGGCTGGCGGTCAGCCAGCATCGGGTTCAAGTTAAGGATAAGTTTAGGCATTGGTCACCGCCTTGATATCAAGGATGTCTTTGTAGGGATTCCCCTTTGAGTTGCGGCGGTCGGACTCTGCCCAGCGCACGTCCAGATTCACCTGATAAGACGCGGTCGCCGACAGGTGCTGCGCGGTATAAGCCCCCACCGGGCTGAGGAACTGGATGGCTTGCTCCACGGTCGCCACCCGCATAAGGTCGGCATATTTGTGACCCTCGCCGAAGAACTTGATGTCGACCTTGCCATCAGCGCGCGGGGCGATATCCATCTTGACTGCGCGCAGGATTCCTTGCGCAGGGGATGCGGGTACTGCGGGTACTGCGGGTACTGAAGCCGGGGGCGCAACCACTGCTGCTGGCGGCACACTCACGCTCATCGTTGTTTGCGCCGGTGGCTGGTAGACAGTGCGATGGGTCTTGAATCCTTTGGACTTGGCGTAGCGCAGACCATCAAGCAGGTTCATCAGCGCTTCGACCGCAGTTAAGCCGCGCCCGGTCAGGCTGATATCCATCACCCCTTTCGACCCGTCCTCGTTTGCCACTTCGTGGGTAATGGTAGCGTACGCTACTCCACCCGCTTCACCCAAGTTCATTTGCTGTGGGAACTCCGGGTACTTCACTTCTGGTTGCTGGGTATTCTCTTCAGTCATTTCATCCTCCTATTGGGTTAAGAACTTTTCGTACTTGACGAACCGCGAGCCCTTGACCGCAAGCTTGCAGTTCCAATAAATGAGGGGCAGCGCTTTCTGCGCACCGTAGCCCCGGTCGATATCGATGGCTTTCTCGATGAACGTGGGGAAGTCGACCCGGTATATCACGTTCTCTTCGGTCTCCTTGACCATAATCGATTTGCACCCGATGTGCTCCAGCGTCTTGACCACCTCGGCATCGATTGCCCATGACTCCGGCTCGCGCAGCATGTGTACCGACTTCTTGGTGGTCTTGACGAACTCGCGGCGGCTTGTTGCCGAGGCGAATATACCTACGAACTTACCATCTGCTGTTCTGAATATCATCTTGGTCTCCTTGTTTGTTAGCGGTTGCCCGGCGAAGATAGCCAACCTTTGCCGCGTCCGGGTCATTACCGATGGCTCGACCGCTGGTTGATTTTACATGGTTCGCAGAATATCGCCAGCCATGCGCTCGAAGATTTCTGTCTCAGACTCGCTGCGAGTCTGGGCGACGTAGGTCGCCGCGTTAATCAGGTCGAACACGCGGGGGTCTTCCCGGCGGTTGTTGACCACTGTCTCGGTAGCGATGGCGCTCAGCCAGTTGTCTTTCGCGTCCACCGTCAGACCGTACTTGCTCGCCCAGTCATTAATGATGCCACCCAGATTGACCTGCGCCACCTTCTTGTCCTGCGTGGCGATGAAGCGCTTGGTGGCTTCCTCAGACATGCGCAAGCCTTCCGCGATTCCGTCAGCCATCAGCGCCGCCATCATCGCGCGGCTGTGGTAGCGGTGGCGTACCTGCATCGTGTTGTCTGCGCGCCATCCGTAGATGACTCCGTTGGTGCAGATGCTGCGGTAGACCGCGCCCACCACCCGCGCCGACCCACCACCACGCTCGCTGTTGCTCAGGTAAAGCGCGGGGTGCAGCCCACCATCATCGTGGTTGTTGTTCGCCTGCGGGTCATCCGCGAATGTGATTTGGGGGAATACCATGTAGGCGTGCATATCATCGCCCACCGTGTAGCGGTGTACCTGCGGCTCGATGCCCATCGTGCTGACTGCCTCCCCGACAAGGTCGACGAACTCGTTGTTGTCGAAGATGCTGTACTGGTCGGATAAGACCGCCCGGATGGTTTCGCCTTTCATGCGGATGAGCATGTTTGCCTCGTCCCGCCACCTGCCAGCCAGTTCGTCCAGAATCTCGACCTTGAGTTCTTCTGGGCAGTGCTTCGGGTTGCCCACCCACCCTGCCGGCACGTCCATCTTGAAGCAGAGTTGGTTAAAGCTCCACTCATTGAACTTGCCGCCCATCATCACCTCGCCGCCAGCCGGTCTGAAGCTCAGCGTGTTGTCCGTGCCGAACTTGAACCCGCGCAGCGTTGCGGTGGCATCCGCGCAGTCTTCCGCGTACGCCCCCACCAAGCTCTTTAATCCGTTCAGATTAGTCGCCATTATTAGCCTCCTGTAATTTGGTCTCGATTTCCTTTTTATTGCATTCCACTATGGCGATGCGCTCGCGTAGCCAGCGCGTGGTATCGCTCCAGTACCCGATGCCTGCGTTGGTAAGCCGCTTGAGTTGGGCATACCGCACACGCAGCAGCGCGTCCATCAGTTCGCTCTTTGCGTTCAGGATATCGGTGTTGTCGTAAGTTACCTTTCTGGTGTTCATTGGTCTCCTTTCGTGTAAGGTTGAATTTCCCTTGCCACCACATTATAACTCACCGATTATAAGAAGTCAAGTACCAATTGCACAGAATCGAAAACGCCCCCGGTGGGTTCGAGGGCGTTTTGCTGGATAGGCAGGGTGTGTAATCCCTGATTCAGCCTTTTTTGACCGCGCGGATTTCGGCTTCGCGTTCCGCTGTCTTAAGGTCGCGCACATCGGTGGCGGTGGGGGTAATCATGAATGTCGCTTGGTTGGCGGTCAATGCCAGCACAAACATGGTGACCAGTTTTATTGCTCCGTCTTTGTCGCAGGTCAGGTCTACCGCGAGCAGGTTAAAGCAACCCAGCGCGAATATGCTCCCGCTGACGACTGCCAGCAATCCAAGCATGAACAGTTTTTTGAACTCGTCCGACTTTCCGGCATACCATGTCCTCAATCCCGGTATATATGAGAATAACAGGGATAAGACGATGGCGGTGACGCTTGCCAATACTGCTGATGATATTTCCATTTTGTTCCTCCTTATTCTGAAACCGGTTCTATTTTAGCACTTCTTAACTGTTCGCACAAATGCTCGACCCACGTGCGGAGTTTGGAGTTCTCTTTACTTAGCGCTGTGTTCGCGGTGCGGATTGTCTTCACTTCCTCTCGTAATGCCGATAATTCGTTTTCCGTGTCCTGACGGTATTTTTCTGCCTGCGCCTTGTAGGTTTCAAACTTGGCTTCCAGCGCGGTATAGTGGTCGGTTTGTTCCTTGACGCTCTTTATCAGGTTGGCGATGGTCTGCGAATCCAAGTTCTGCTCTTCGTGAGGTTGTTTCTTGACGGCATAGTACAGGGCAATCGCCGCGATGACAAACGTGCCTATGGTTGTAATGTCCGACCAGTTCATGGTTTCCTCCGTGCTCTCCGCAACGACATTAATGCGCCGGCAGTAATGAATGAACAAATCAGGAATATCCCGCCCCTGACGAATATCTGATGCGTTTCAAGGCTCAATCCAAGTCGTGTCCTGATTATTGAGAATGCGTAGTACAGCATCCAATAAAACAGCATGACACCCAGCGCGATTTTGATTTTGGCATAAGCCTCCTGCTTGTAATGTTTAGCGACCATTATTTCTGCCACTCCCCCAATCAGGCAGATAATCACAATCGCGTATTTTAGGGCTTCCAATCCCCATCCGGTATCCATTGTGCACCTCTCACACTAAAAAGTCCATGCCATTGTATCGAATGGCTGAGTACTGGGCTTGCCCTACGCGAGCCCATTTGTTTTGTCCAGAGGTGATTACCTCCAGAATCTCGACTTCCTGTCCGTTCTTAATCCATCCAATAATATTACCGCTTCCGGGTGTAGTGGATGGTGTTTTGCGGATATTCAGTCCGCTTGTGCAGTTCACGGTCATGACCGCCACCGTCTTGGTCTTGCCAGTAACCGGCGGGTCTGTGGGTGGTAGCGGGTCGCCCGCAGGGGGCGTACCAATCCAGACCGCTATCCTGAATATGTACCGTGCCGGGTCGCCATAGCGGGATTCAAAACTGACCCGCTGACCATCCCACGGGTCGTGGATGATATACTGCCCGT
>CAYLVC010000185.1:0-6406 GCA_964387005.1 uncultured Dehalococcoidales bacterium
GATTGCCGATATCAGGTTCAGGGGCGAAATCCCGAACCTCTGGTGGCGGATCATTCACCGCATTGCCTATCTGTGCCTTTTTCGTCCGCTTAAAGACAAGCTGGGGTTAAGCCATATCAGGTTTGCTGTCACCGGCAGCTCTGTGCTGAGTCTTGATACCTTTCGCCTGATACATGCTCTGGGTATAGAGCTGCGGCAGGTCTATGCCAGCACCGAGGCCGGGTTTATCTCCTCGCACAGCAACGGCGAGGTAAAATTCGAGACTGTTGGCCGCCCCGCCCTGGGTACCGAGGTCAGGCTGACGGATGAGGGTGAGCTTCTGGTACGCAGCGCCTGTATGTTCAACGGCTATCTGAAAAATGAAAAAAAGACAGCAGAGACCTTTATTAACGGCTGGTGCCATACCAATGATGCCGTCAATATCGATGATGACGGGCACCTGGTCTTTCTCGACCGCCTGGAACACCTGGGGATACTGAGTTCAGGGGCCAGGTATGCACCCCAGTATATCGAAGGCCGCCTTCGCTTCAGTCCCTATATCAAAGATGCCATGGTTGTCGGTGGCAAGGACAAGTCTTTTGTTTCAGCTATTATAAATATCGATTTTGCCATGGTGGGCAAATGGGCTGAAAGCCATAAAGTCCCCTTTACCACCTTTGTCGATCTCTCTCAGAAGACCGGGGTGGCTGAGCTGATACTGAATGACCTCTCGCGGGTTAACAGCTTCCTGCCGGCAGAGGCAAGGGTTAAAAAGTTCGTTCTGATGCACAAGGAGTTTGATCCGGATGAGGCCGAGTTGACACGTACCCGCAAGTTGAGGCGGGAGTTCATGGAGGAAAAATATAAAGACCTTATCCATGCCATGTACGGCAATCTGGAAGAAGTGCCTATACAGGCCAATGTCACCTACCGCGACGGCCGCAAAGGCACAGTCTCCACCACCATTAAAGTAAGGACTGTGCAAACGAAGAGTTCAAATGAATGATAAAGTACCAAATCTATCCCGGTGTAGAAGGTTGTAATCATGTCTGAGCTAACTCAATACGTCATAACAGGTCTGGCCGTGGGTATGGTCTATGCCCTGGTTGCTCTGGGTTTTGCCCTGATCTGGAAATCCAGCAGCGTGGCTAACCTGGCACTGGGACAGCTTGTCCTGCTCTGTTCCTGGTTCGCCTACAGCATGATGGTCCAGGCGCATCTTCCCATCTGGCTGGCCTTACCTATCGTGATTATTTTTGCTGTCTTCCTGGGCTGGTTTATAGAACGCTTTGCCCTCAGGCCGCTTATCGCACAGCCCATTCTCTCACTGATTGCCGTAACCCTGGGAATAGCCTATTTTATTGACGGACTGGTCAGTTTCATCTGGCCCTGGAGTATCGATGCTCTACCCGAAATCTTTCCCTCTGAAGTAGTGCATATAGGTACTGCCGTTGTTTCACAGGAGTATATCTGGTCGGCTGTTATTTCACTGGTTATTTTCGCTTTGTTGACCGCTTTCTTTAAGTATCACCGTATGGGTATTGCCATGCGGGCCGCGGCCGACGACCAGATGGCAGTCCAGGCCTGCGGCATCCCTGTCACTGCCATCTTTTCCATGTCATGGATGCTTGCCTGTGTTGTAGCCTCTATCGGCGGTATACTGCTCTCCAGCATCAGCAATGTATCAGGCGCTCTGATTGAAATAGGTCTTAAAACCTTTTCAGTGGCCATACTGGGCGGACTGGATTCCTTCATTGGAGCCATGGTCGCAGGCCCTATTATAGGTCTGGCGGAAACCCTGGGAGGGGGCTATCTTGCTCCCTATTTCTGGAAGGGCATAAAGGATATTATTCCCTTTGTCATAATTATCATCGTAGTGATGGTTAAACCTTACGGTCTCTTCGGAGAAAAACGGATAGAGAGAATATAATAATGAGCAGTTTGCCATGCGGTACCAGAAACTACAGCTACGCCGAGGACATGGCCATCGTTCGCACTAAAACCCAGTGGGCTCTCCTGGCCGGGTTTCTGATATTGCTGTTTACAGTCCCAATGTACCTGAACAACTACTGGCTGGGTGTTGCCAATGTCATAGGCATAACCATCATCGCTGCCACCGGGCTGAACATACTGGTAGGCTATTGCGGCCAGCTCTCCATCGGCCATGTCGGCTTCATGGCGGTAGGGGCTTATACCTCTGCCGTCCTGACCAACAAACTGGGAGCCCCTTTCCTGGCGTCTCTGATTGCTTCCGGCTTAATGGCCGGTATCGTAGGCCTTATATTCGGAATACCCTCGGTGAGGGTCAAGGGCTTCTACCTGGCCATCACTTCCATCGCAGCCCAGTTTATCATTATCTGGGTTATCCAGCACTGGACCGATCTGACAGGCGGTTTCAACGGCATCAGCGTGCCCTATGCCTCCATCGGCCCGCTGGTCTTTGATTCCCAGGGCAAACAGTATTTTCTGATCATAATAATAGCCGCACTGTGTGTCTTTTTTGCTAAAAATATTGCCCGTACCAGGGTAGGCCGGGCTTTTATTGCCGTCAGGGACAATGACCTGGCTGCCGAGGTAATGGGCGTTAACCTGTTCTATTACAAACTGCTGGCCTTTTTCATCGGCTGTTTCGTAGCCGGCATTGCCGGGTCTTTATGGGCCTTCTACGTTGGCTCCATCAGCCCGGAAGATTTCAATTTTATGAACCTGGGCTATTTCAATTCCATTCTTCTGGTCGGGATGATTATCATCGGAGGACTGGGAACTACCCTGGGGCCTATCCTGGGTGTTACTTTAATCGGGTTATTAAGGGTGGGGGTGGACAAGCTCACGCCTGTTCTGCAAACCTCATTTCCTGCCATGCCGGGCGGATTTGCCACGGGTATCGCCCCCATGCTTTTCGGCCTGGTAATTATCCTTTTCCTTATCTTCGAGCCGCGCGGGTTGGCCCATCGCTGGAACCTGTTTAAAGCATCCTACCGGCTCTGGCCTTTTTCTTATTAGAAAGTCCGTTTTGTTGTCGCCTTTAAGAGGAAAGTAAAAGATAAAAAAAATAGGAGAAATATTTATGAAGGTAAAATACCCTCTACTGCTGATTTCTGTTTGCTTGCTGCTGGTTGCAGCCTTCCTGGCAGGTTGCTCCGGTGGCAGTAACCAGGAAACCAAAGACAAGGTCTTGAAAATCGGTATGATTCTTCCGGCCACCGGTGCCGCAGCAGAAAAAGGCAAACCGGGTGGGGATGCCGTTAAGGATGCCATGGAATATGTCAACAAGGAACTCAATGGGGCTGAAGGCTACCAGATACAAATATCCTGGAGAGACAGCGGGTATGATTCCGCCCGGGTTACCACCATCGTGAATGAGTTTATCAACGAAGGCGATTTGTTTTTCACCACCATGTCCTCCAAGGAAATGACGGCTGCACAGGAAATTGCCAACCGCCAGGGATTCCCGGGGCTTGTCACCTTTGCCGCTCCCAACAACTATAATCCCCCGGCCCATATCTACTGTCATATGCCGGATTACGGTGATGACTGGGTCTCTTTCGTCAATTATTATCTGAAAGATGTCTGGAAAGGTCCCGGTAAACCCAAAATGGCCCTTCACCTGCTCAACAATACCACCGGGTCAGGCGTCAAAGATGCGGCTGATGCCAGGGCTGCCGCCCTGGGAGTGGAAATTGTGGCTGTGGAAGAACATACGGCCACTACTCAGTCAGAGACTGAGAGCCTGACGCGCATCAAGTCCAAAAATCCGGACGTCATCTTTATTTCCAGTACTCCCCAGCCTACTTCTATGATTCTTAAAAACGCCAGGGAGCTGGGATTGACCTCTGACAACGTTACCTTCGGTCTGGCCCATGCCAGTTTCTCATCAGCCCTGATCAAGCTGGCCGGGAATGATGCCGTGGAAGGTGTGTACGGCGTGTATCCCACGGTTACCTGGGATGAATCTTCACAGGGTATCGCCAAAGCTAAAGAATATCTCGAGAAAAACAATCCCAGTGACGCAGGCAATATGGACTACCTTGCCTGCTGGAGCACCAGCCTGGTGGCGGCCGAAATATTGAGGAACGCCGTCAAAGAGGTTGGTTATGATGTCCTGGCAAAGGGTGATGCCGCCGCCTGGAAAGCGATTGAAGAGAAGGGTATCCAGAAGCTCAACGGTTACAAGGTGGACGGTATCCAGGGTCCGGTAGCCTATTCATCCGGAAGCAACAAGCTGGGCAATTCAGTGAAGATATACCGGATAACCGGTGGCACGATAAAGGCCCTGACGGACTGGATAGAAGCCAAATAGTCCATCACAAAACAGGCTGAAACAGGCATTATGCCCTGGTTTGAAAAAATAATAGCGTATAATAGACAAAGGCTGTCCCGCCCTGGCGGGACAGCCGGAAGAGTATAGTCCGGGAATAATTGATGCTAAAGCTGAATAATATTGAAGTAACCTATCTGAATGTCATCCGTGTGCTGCACGGGGTCTCTTTGAGCGTGGAGAAGGGGCAGATTATTGCCCTCCTGGGGGCTAACGGCGCCGGTAAAAGCACCACGCTTAAGGCCATATCCGGACTTCTGCATATTGAAGAGGGAGAAGTTACCGACGGCAGCATAGAATGGGATGATGTCCGGATCGATAAAAAACGTGCCGAGGAAATCGGTAAAATGGGCATTATCCAGGCGCTGGAAGGCAGGCGCGTCTTCGAGCATCTGACCACAGAAGAGAATCTTCAGGTTGGCGCTTTCTCACGTAAAGACCGGCATGGGGTCAGGTCAGATCTGGAAATGGTCTATAATTATTTCCCCCGCCTGAAACAGCTCCGCAAAAACATTGCCGGCTATCTTTCGGGGGGTGAACAGCAGATGCTGGTTATCGGCCGTGCGATGATGGCCCGTCCGAACCTGATGATGCTGGATGAGCCCTCGCTCGGACTGGCTCCGCTGATGGTGAATGAGATTTACGATATTATCAAGAGATTCAATACCGAGAGCAAGACCTCCGTTCTGCTGGTGGAACAGAATGTGCGCGTTGCCCTGAGTATTGCCCATTACGGTTATGTAATGGAGAACGGACGGGTGGTGCTGGATGGTACAGCCGATTTTCTCAAGAATAACGAGGACGTCAAGGAGTTCTATATCGGCCTTTCTGCCATGGGTACCAAGAAGAGCTACCGCGAAGTCAAGCATTACAGGAGAAGAAAGAGATGGCTGTAGAACAGGACCGCTATTTCGATGATCTGGAAACAATGAGCCCGGAGGTCCGGGAAAGATATCAGACTGAAAAACTGCGGCGGACCGTGGATTATGCTTACCATAATTCCGTCTTTGCCCGAGAACTGCTGGACAAGGCAGGGATCAAACCTTCATCTATCCGTAGCAGGAAAGACCTGGAGCTTCTGCCTGTAACCCGTAAAAACGACCTGATCGAGCTGCAAAAGGCACATCCGCCTTTTGGAGGGCTGCTTGCCCGGAAAATGGAAGAAGTAGAGCGTATTTTCATTTCTCCCGGCCCTGTTTACGAGTGTCAGTCTTCGTCTGTCAAATGGTTTGCCCGTTCGTTCTATGCCGCCGGTTTCCGGCGGGGGGATATTGCCGTCAACACCTTTACCTACCATATGTCTCCGGCTGGAGTCCTCTTTCACGAAGGACTGAGGCACTGTGGCGTCACCGTGGTGGTAATGGGCACGGGCAATACCGATGCCCTGATTAAGGCCATGGTCGATTTGAAAATCAACGCCTTTGTGGGTACCCCCACGTTTTTAATGACGGTGCTTAAGCGAGCGGAGGAAATGGGCTTGCGTACCGGCCATGAGCTGGTACTGGAAAAGACCTGGTTTACGGGTGAAATGCTGCCGCCGTCACTGCGTAAAGTATTTAAAGAGGACTATCATTTATCTACATCCCAGGCCTACGCCGTGACCGAACCGGGTGGAGCTATTGCCTATGAATGCCCTGCCGGGAACGGACTGCACCTGATGGATGAATATATCGTTGAAATAATCGATCCACAAACCGGACGGCAGGTGCAGCCCGGTGAGACGGGTGAAATAGTGGTTACACCTGTTCACGACGAAGCGGACTGGGGTCTCCTGCGTTTCGGTACCGGCGATATTTCATCACTTGTCACTGATCCCTGTCCCTGCGGGCGGACTTCTTACCGCCTGAGCGGCATAATGGGCCGGACGGGTGATGCGGTAAAAGTCAGGGGTATGTTCATTGTGGCTAAACAGGCCGAACAGGTGATTACCAGCTTTGAACCGGTAGCCAGATTTCAGATTGTGATCGACCGCAAAGAAAACCGTGATGAGATGAATTTGAAACTGGAGCTGAAAAGCGAGATAGCGGACAAGGGCAGCATTATCGATGAAATCAACCGGAAGTTCCAGGACATCTGCCGTCTCAAGCTGGACAATATTCAGGTTGTATC
>CAYLVC010000186.1:0-4739 GCA_964387005.1 uncultured Dehalococcoidales bacterium
AAGGGTACGGGGTAATTCTACCTGTTTCGTGCCTGTCCTGGCAACAAAAACCAGTGCAGGGGTGACAATGAAATGTTGCATAGAAAGAACAGGTGTTCTATAATGGTCTGTTAAAGCCCGGCGAAGTTTATGTAACAATGCCCGGAAATATCGTACCTTGACATAAATATCTGGAAAAATAAAAAAATGCGAAAACAAATCCAGTGTGTGCACCAAAGGATATTTCGGTGCGGCAGAGCCGACTGTCTGGTGTATAAAGTTCCTGAAACAATATAATAGAATCAGTGGCTCAGTCCAAACTGAAATATTCGCCCCGGAGGCTTGCTCTGGCTGACCTGTCCGTTCTGTCCGTCCTGTTAACCTTCTTTCCCGGACTTCAAGCTCGTAGACCTTAACTCGAAACTCGGAACTCGAAACTCGCATCTCCCCTTGTCTCCCTTCTCAGGGTTGATACCTAGAAACTCTAGGTATATAATAGGCAAGAGGTGGTAAAATGACCCCAGAAAAGAACTTTGTGCCTTTGAAGAATCTTATAAGCCTGGCCGGGAAAAAGGCGCTCATAACAGGTGGGGCCATGGGCATCGGCTATGCCATCGCCTACCGCCTGGCCGAGGCCGGGGCTTTTGCCGGCATAATCGACCGGAACGAGGAGCGGGGACTCCAGGCTGTCCGGGACCTGACCGGATGCGGTTATCAGGCTGCCTTTTTCCCCTGCGATGTCAGCCGGGAAGATGAGGTAAAATCTGCTGTACAGGCGTCACTCAGCGCCATGGGTGACATAGACATACTGGTAAACAACGCCGGTATTTTTCCTCAAACCCCCCTTAAGCAGGTTGCCGCCGAAGATATCGAACGGGTTCTGGCGGTCAATCTCAAAGGTACACTCTATTTTTCACGTGAAGTAAGCAGCCGTATGATCGATCAAAAACACGGCGGCTGTATCATTAATCTGGCCTCAATCGATGCGCTTCATCCGTCTCATATCGGCTTCTCCGTTTATGATGCCTCCAAAGGGGCGGTGCTGGCTCTGACCAGGAGTCTGGCCAGGGAACTGGCGCCGTCCGGAATCCGGGTCAATGCCATTGCCCCGGGGGGTATTTTAACCGAAGGCGCCGTCACGTTGCGTTCGGGAGAGAACAGCCGCGCCGCGCTGAGAGAATTTATGTCCAGGCTGCCCCTGGGCAAAATGGGCATGGCCGATGATATAGGACGGGCGGCTCTTTTCCTGGCTTGCGATCTCTCTGCCTATATGACAGGCAGCCTGGTGGTGGTGGATGGGGGTTACCTCCTCTCGTAATAATGAAAGATTTGTTCTGAGGTCGGGGCATATACTATAATAAGCAATTAATGCGCCTGGCCGGATACCGTGAATTCGGGATAAGGAAAAAAATGAAATGAGTGATTCAAAAGAAGGTGCTGTTCTTCTGCCCGTAATGGAACGGATCAGGGAATATAACCGTACATTCCCCAAAACCCGGGAAATAATGGATTACAAAGCCCGGGGCGGGAAGATCTTCGGCTGGCTGTGTACCTATGTCCCCGAAGAGGTGATACTGGCCGCCGGCGCCCTTCCTATTCGCATCACGGGCTATAACCAGGAGATGGAGCTTGAAGACGGCAACGCTTATCTTTATATCAACAACTGCTCTTTTTCACGCAGCTGCCTTCAGTTAGGTCTCAGGCAAGAATACGATTTCCTGGACGGAGTGATAGGAGGATCGACCTGTGACGGGGCGCGCCGCCTGTTCGATCTCTGGCGCTATTACCTCAAACCCTCCTTTTTCCAGGTATTGACCGTGCCCCGCAAGACCCACGAAAGGGCTCATCAGTTGTTTTATGCCCAGGTTGAAGAGTTAAAAAAGAACCTGGAAGAATTCATGGGATTAAAAATCACGGATGAAATGCTCCTTCAGGCTGTTTCGGTGATGAATGAGTCCCGCTCTCTCCTGAAAGAGCTTTACGAGCTGCGTAAACTTGACCGGCCCTTAATTTCAGGGGAAGAGACCCAGGAAGTACTGAATTGCAGCTTCCGCATGCCCAAGGAACAGTTCAATCAGTATCTGAAAGAATTGATTGCAGATCTCAAGAAAAACGGCACGGGGCATAAAGCCAAAGCCCGCCTGATGCTCATCGGCAGCGTCACGACCAATCCCGAGTTTATTAAAAGCATCGAAGAGCTGGGTGTAATAGTGGTGACTGACGAGCTCTGTACCAGCACCCGCTACTGGTCCGATCCGGTGGTGCTGGAAGGCTCTAAAAACACCCTGGAGGCCGTTTCACGGCGTTATTTGAATAATTTCCCCTGTGCCCGCATGTACCCCTCCACGGAGCGCTTCGACCGTATTGTCAGGCTGGCCAGGGAGGCCAGGGTAGACGGGATTATAAGTGAGACCATCCGTTACTGCGTGCCCTATGCTCATGATATCCCGCTGTTATCAGATCGCTTGAAAGCCGAGGGAATACCTCTTCTTACCCTGGATATTGAATATGGCACATCCGGCTCCGGGCAGATTCGCACACGCGTGCAGGCCTTCCTGGAAATGGTGGAAGCCAGAAAGGGATAGCTGTGGTTGAACTAAAAAGAAATCAGATTGATTCATTGATAAGGGCCTGCCGCCTGGTCGGCCGCATGAATAAAAACCGTCCGGATGGTTTTAAAAGCGAACAGCTTTATTACGCCATGCTGGACAAGTATTTCGGCAACGTCCAGCGGGCCAAGCAGGAAGGAGGCTTTGTTGCCGGGCATACCGTTTTCTTTCCGGTTGAGGTCCTTTACGCCATGGGTGTTACTCCCCTGCATAATGAAGTCACCACCTGGACCTCCGCCTTGCTCCTGGGCAACCAGGCCGAATTTCTGACGGGTGGGGCTGAAGCCGGCATGGCGGCGGAAATCTGTTCGCCCCACAGGGGGCTGGCAGGGGCCTATTACCGGGGTTTGCTGCCCAAACCGGATGCCTTTATCTGGACCAACCTGATATGTGACAATACCGCTAAAAGCGGCGAATATATTATGGAGCTGACCGGATGCCCCGGTTTCTTCCTGGACCACCCCTTTGGCAAGACCAGCCTGGAAGAACGCTACATGGTCGATGAGCTCAAGGACATGATCGAGTTCCTGGAAAAAACATCCGGCCGCAAAATGGACTGGGACAAATTGTCCGGCAATATAGCCGAAATGGACAAACAGATCAAGCTTCAGAGTGAAATCTGCGAGCTGCGCAAGGCTGTCCCCTCCCCCTTCCCTGCCCGGCGCTTCCTGGAGTTCCTGACGGTGGACTATATGTTCGCCAGCCAGCCTGAGGCTACCGAATATCTGGAAACCCTGCGGGACGAGCTGAAAGAGATGGTCGCTCAGGGCAAGGGTGCGGTTAACCCCGAACGTTTCCGCCTGATGTCCTTTTTTGTGCCTCCAATTTACCTGATTGCTTTCCTGGAGTCCATTTTTCAGGAGTTCGGCGCTGTCAGTGTGGTAGAGCCGCTGTTTACCTACTGGAAATATGATCCGCTCGATCCCTCTAAACCCCTGGAAAGCGTGGTCAAAAAGTCCAACCTTATTCCTGAATCGCGGACCATGTACGGCCCGCTGGGACAGTCTACGCTGGACGATATTTCGCGCAGCGCTAAAGAATATAAAGTCGACGGCGCCATATATTATGCCTTCATCGGCTGCCGCCATTCCTGCGCCACAATCAAGATGTTCAAAGACCTTTTGAACAGCATGGATGTTCCGGTATTGACGCTGGACTGTGATATCGTCGATCCTACTATTAACAATCAGACTGAAGTGCGGCAGAAGATGGAGCAGTTCTTTGAGCTTCTGGAGGATCGGTAAAAGCCTGATCGATGTTTGTAGGGGCGGGTTTCGAACCCGCCCGTCCCGAGAGTAAATGGCTGTAAAGGGTTTGAGTATATTTTGTATACGGAATATAAGACCCTCCACGGAGAAAGCTAAAGAAGACCGGCTTCTACGCTGGAGAGGTTAGAGAAAAACCGTTCTCGTTATTACGATTATTCGTATGGAGACAAATTATGAGAGCACTGGGAATTGATGTCGGAAGTTTGAATGTCAAGGCCGTGATCCTGGATGGAAGCGGGCCCCTGACCTCCGTTCTTTTACCGTCGGGGGAAGGTGCTGAAACCAGCGCCAAAGCGGCCATGGACGAAGTTGTCAGCAGGTCAGGACTGGCAGAGAACGACTGGTATATAGTGGCCACTGGCATCGGCGGCAAAGCCATAGCTTTCAGCCAGCAGCAAAAAGCCATGACCACCTGCCTGGCCAGGGGAGTACACCTGCTGTTACCCACCGCCCGTATGGTTATAGATCTGGGCGCCGAGACCAGCACGGTATTGAAAATCAATGACCGCGGAAGGGTAACGGACTGGGCCGGGCAGGACAAGTGCGCTGCCGGCACCGGTATGTTCCTTCAGGCCATGTCCAAGGTCATGCAGGTCAAGCTGGATGAGATGGCCGAGTATTCCCTGAGGGCCCAGAAACGAGCTGATATTACCGGCACCTGCGCAGTGTTTGCCGAGTCCGAGGTTATTTCCCATATCCACCGCGTGCCGCCTACTCCCAAAGAGGAAATCATAGCCGGGATTCATGCCTCGATGGTCAGCCGCATCATGGGGCTGCTGAAGAGGCTGGGCATTGAAAAGGATGTGGCTGTGGTGGGTGGCGTTGCCCGTAACAAAGGCCTGATAGATATCATGGAAAAAGAGCTGGGATTCAAAGTACTGGT
>CAYLVC010000186.1:4839-6386 GCA_964387005.1 uncultured Dehalococcoidales bacterium
TTGTAGCACAACTCACCATGTAATTAACTGGAGGAGACCTGGAATGTATACGGCGGGTATTGATATCGGTTCGCGCGCTTCCAAAGCGGTGCTGCTGAAAGATGGGAAAATGATCTCATCCTATATAGGGGATACCGGCGCGGAGAGCGTGGTTACCTCAAGAGGGACCATTTCCAAAACCCTGGAAGGCACAGGCGTTAAGCTGGAAGATATCAGCTATATCGTGGCTACCGGCTACGGGCGCGTGCTGGTCCCTTTTGCCAACGAGAACATATCCGAAATAAGCTGTCATGCCCGCGGCATCAACTATTCTTTCCCCTCCGTCAGGACTATCCTGGACATGGGTGGACAGGACTGCAAAGCCATCAGCGTGGACGGTGAAGGGAAAGTGACCAATTTTGTCATGAATGACAAATGCGCCGGAGGAACCGGCAGGTTCCTGGAGATGATCGCCGATGTGCTGGGAGTGCCCCTGACTGCAATAGGTGATATGGCTTTACAGTCTAAAGCCGGCATTCCCTTTAATACCATCTGTGCCGTTTTCGCCCGTTCGGAAGCGGTCGCCTATTTACGTAAAGGCGTCTCGAAGGCTGATATCCTCTCCGGCCTGAACGAGGCTATCTCCGTCCGCTGCCTCAATCTCCTTAAAAAGGTCTCCATCCAGAAAGATTTCAGTATCAGCGGGGGCATTGCCAAAAACAAGGGTATGGTGGCCAAGATTACCGAAAAGGTGGGAATAGAGCCCCTTCTGGCGGAGGATCCCCAGCTGGCCGGCTGCCTGGGTGCAGCCCTCTTTGCCAAAGACCGTGTGGAAGGCAAAGGCAAAAGAGAGGATATGAAAATCAGCTACGGCTACTCTGACGGTACGGGTGAATACTATATTTCCATTGAAACCGGCAAATGCGATGCCTGCGGCAAATGCGTGGAAGCCTGTCCCGCGGGCGTGTTAGAAGTTGGCAATAACGACCAGGGACAGCCCAAGGCCCGGGTTAAAGATGCCGTGCGTAAAAAACTGCACCTGACCTGTCCCGGATTCAAGGCCTGCTCAGCCGAGCACCAGGTCAACTGTCATACCGCTTGTCCGACCGGCGCCATCAGCCACTCGTGGTAGAGAAAGACCTAAACGCTTGGACTATTTTAGATGGCAGACGTTGTGTGGTAGGGACAGGTCTCGGACCTGTCCGCCTCCAGTCACCTATAATGGTATAGCCAGGTATTATCGATAAAAACCTCATTCGTGATGCAGGGGCGAGGCTTGCCCCTGCAATACGTTTACTCCCGGGTAATTTTCACCAGGCGGTATTCCTTCTGTCCTTTACGCAGTATCAGGGCCTGCCCCTCGACAGCCCGCTCCAGGGTCACCATATACTTCAGTTCGTTGATCCGCTGGTTATTCAGGTAAACCCCGCCGGATTGGACCAGGCGTTTGGCCTCGCCCTTTGACTGGGTGAGGCCGGCGGCGACTACCAGGTCGGCAATGCCCGTACCCTCGCCGCTGAACTGGGCACTCCCCAGCTCCACTGAAGGTACATCCGCAAAGACATCCA
>CAYLVC010000187.1:0-6360 GCA_964387005.1 uncultured Dehalococcoidales bacterium
TTTGAGTACGCCGCCCTTCTTGGGGGTAGGGCCTGTTGCCGCGGGAGGGGTGGTGGTTGAAGCTGCCACGCTGGTGGCTGGGTTGACGGTTTTGGGCGGGATGGTTGTGGTGGCCACTGGAGCCGCAGTGGTGGTCTGGGGAGCTGCCGAGGTGGGTGCCGCTGAAGTAGCGGGAGCGGTGGTTGTGGTTCCACCGCAGGCTGCCAGTAACAGTGATAACACCATTATGGCAACCAGCGTCACCCAAAGATATTTACCTTTCATCCTTAGTTTCCTCCTTAAATATTTTGCCTGTTATTTGTGTTGACCGGTTTACTAAGCAACTTGAATAATCAAAACAGCTATGCGTATCCGACATACTTAGTCAAAACTCTCAACTGCTTGTGTAACACGATACAGACACCACTTGGTAATAATACTCTCTAAACAGGTGAAATTCTACCATTTCAAAACAGGAAATGTCAATACGTAATTCATTAATGCCGTTCATAAAGATTATACCTTTTTGAGGGTATATTAGAAGAGACCTATCCCTGCATCGATCCGAAAGTGAGAGGAACGGGCTTTGCCCGTCACACCGAAGGAGTTGTCGGTTATCGGATTATTGAAGAGATTTGAGCCTGATTTCTATAGCCCTGGCATGGGCTTCGAGCCCTTCGGCCCTGGCAATGGTCATGGCCGCCGGTCCCAGTTTTTTCAGGGCTGTACGGTCTATTCTGACCACATCGATTATTTTCATGAAATCCAGGATATTAAGGGGTGAACTGAATCTGGCAGTCCCTCCGGTGGGCAATGAATGATTGGGTCCCGCCACGTAATCACCAATAGGCTCGGTGGAATATTCTCCAACAAATACACAGCCGGCGTTGATTATTTTCCCCAGGTATGAGTCAGCCTCTTCAAAAGCCAGCTCCAGGTGCTCGGGAGCATAAAGGTTGGCCAGTTCGATCGCCTCTTCTATTTTGTCTACCAGGACGATCATTCCCCGCTTATCCAGGGATTCCACCACTATTTCACGCCGGGGCAGGACAGCCAGTTGCTTCTCCAGTTCAGCCTGGACCCCGGCTGCCAGCCGGGAGGACGTAGTGGCCAGGATCACCTGGGGCAGTTGCCCGTGTTCGGCCTGTGCCAGCAGGTCGGCGGCACAGTAATCGGCCCTGGCCGAATCGTCGGCTATGATAAATACCTCGCTGGGACCTTGCAGGGCATCGATATCAACCGTACCGAAGACCTGTTTCTTGGCCAGCATGACAAAAAGATTGCCTGGACCACAGATTTTGTCTACTCCGGGAATAGATTCAGTTCCGTAAGCCATTGCCGCAATTGCCTGTGCTCCCCCGATTCCATAAATACGGTCTACTCCGGCAATGTCGGAGGCTACCAGTGTTGCTGCGGGTATCGAACCGTTATCCCTGGGCGGTGTGGCCAGTATTATTTCTTTGACCCCGGCTACCCTGGGCGGTATCGCTATCATTAACAGGCTGGAAGGGTAAGCGGCCATCCCCCCGGGCGCATACAGGCCAACCCGGGCCAGCGGCAGCACCATCTGGCCGTATTCCTTGCCTTCTATTCCTTTCCAGACGGCATCCTTTTGCTCCTGGTGAAACTGCCGTATTCTTTCAGCAGCCAGCTTTAGAGCCTCAACCAGATCTTTATCCACCTGGCTGTAGGCCTCGCGAATCTGTTCCGGCTTGACCTCCGGCGCAGAGATCTTGAATCCGTCAATCCTGAATGTGTAATCTCTAACGGCCGCATCTCCCTTTTCATGCACGTCCGTGAGAATTTGCCGCACTGCTTCTTCAGGCCCGATTTCCCGCCCAAAAAGCTTTTTCAGTCTCTGTTTATCCCGCTCCGAGACCCCGAAATCAAGCTCTACCTTCCTTGCCAGTTTGACCCTGGCTGCAGCAAACCCCTGAATGATTTCCATCTTGGTTAACTCCAATTTACCTGTTTTCATTTTCCCGGTTGATGAGGAACTTAAAGGTGAGGGTGATGTATGAATTGAAATTTTCTACTCTACCGCCTGTTTCAGGGTGGCGGCAATCGAATTGACTGTGGCGGCTTTGGACGAAAACAGAGCCTGCTGACCGGCTATCAGACAGGCCGTGGACTCAAAAAGAGTCTCGATTATTTTAAGATTATGACGTTTGAGGGTGGTGCCGGTCTCGGTGTTTTCTATTAGAATATCGGCATCATCCGGGACAAAGGCTTCTGTCGCGCCCCAGGTCGGAATCACCCGGTACATTCCCAGGTGGTTCTCCCGGGCGTATTTGTCTGCGATGCTAACATATTCGGAGGCTATTCTGATCCGCCTGCCCTGCTGTGCGGCAAGTTTGCTCAGTGCGGATATGTCGTTAACCGGTAAATCGTCATGCACCGCAGCTACGATTTTTACCCGGCTGTATTTCAGGTCCACCATTTCAACCACCGGGCTGGAGGGAAATTGATAAAGGTGTTCAAGCACCCAGTCTTTCCCGGTTATGGCGATATCAAATTTGTTATTGGCTACCTGCAAAGGCATGTCCTGCGGTCGGATAACCTTGATGCAAACCCCTTTCATGTCAATCTGCGGGCGCCTGCTGCCGCTGGGCGAAGGGTAATCGCGTATACCGATCCCGGCTTTTTGCAGGATGTTAACCACATGCTTCTGGGCATGCCCGTCAGGCAGGGCCAGCCGGACTTCCCCAGCCTGCATCTGCGCTTCTTCCTTTGCTGCTGCTGATACCCTTATTTCCGGAAGACCGGACGGATTTTCTTCTGAGTTTGTTTCCAGGCTGTCTAAAATCCCGCTCAGGTCTCTGCTCTCCCAGGCTTTTTTGTTGGCGATCAGGTAAGCGCAGGAATCCAGAACCTTCATCACGGGGACAAGGCCTCCGGTGGCAAATTCCCTGCCATCCAGGGTAGAGAGCAAGACCAGGTTAGCGTTTTCAGGCGGATATATTTCAGCCGCTCCCCATAAAGGAAAAATGTTAAAATATTTGCAGCGGCAGTTCAGTGCCAGCGACTCTGCCAGATGAGGGTATTCGCTGGCAATATCCACGCTTCTGCCGATATTGCGGATAGCACCGGGCGCAGCCAGCGGGGATGATCTGGCGGCGGCCAGGTATAACGATATTGCGCCGTATCCCAGGTTTTTGACCTTGACCAGGTCGCTCCCTGGGTATTTCACTATCAGTTCCTGGATCCAGTCCAGACCGCAAATACCCAGGTCGTAGTTGCCCATGGCTACCTGTATCGGGATATCTTTTTCATGGAAGATTTTCGCCGCCAGTTCGGGGAAACGGGTTGAACTCAAATGGTACAGCCTGGCCCCTTCAGAATAGTCGCTCAACTCCCATCCGCTGCGGGTTGTGAGGAGAGCTGTATCTTTAAGAAGACGGCCCTTGGGTAAGGCTATTTTAACCGGCACTTGCGCCACCTTTCTGATGGTTCAGTATTTCCAGCACTTCATCTACGCTGTTGGGTTTCAGCTCTTTGTGCTTGACCAGATTTGTCAAAATCAGTTTTGGAGACTGATTGCGCACATCCAGCTGCCAGGCAACATCGGCAGGTCCTTTGCCCCCCAGATGCAGTTTTACCGTAAAACCGGCTTTTCGCAGCAGGTCGGCTGTTTCGAAACCGGTCCTGGACGCCCCGCTTTCCATTTTTAGCAGGATTTTTGGCCTGGAGGCCGGTACCAGGGTCTCTATTTTAATCAGTTTCATCAAAAGATCGAGATAGAGGGCAAAGCCCGAGGCGGGTGTTTTGCTGCCCCCCATGGCTGGAATAAGGGCGTCATAACGTCCCCCTCCACCAACCTGTTCATCACTCACAAAAAGCTGGAAAATCATTCCGGTATAATACTCAAATCCCCTTACGGAGGCAATATCAATCCGGTAGTCCAGGGCAAGGGACTCAAGGGTGTCGGCTATGAAAACAAGATCATCGATCTGCGGTTTCAACTCCCGCAGGTCCAGGGCAGTAGACGAAGCTATGTTTCTCACAAATCCGGAGGATTTTCCCTGCAAATCCAGCAGTGCGCACAGTTCCGGCTTCTCCGCTTTGATCTGGTCGATGATTGAGGCATCTCCATCCAGTAAACGGTCGAAGACCTTGTTCTGCTCCTCGGCCTCAAGCCCCAGCTTCTGCAAAATGCCGCGCGTTAACCCGGCATGCGATATTTTGAGGTGGATATTCCCCAGTCCCAGCTTCTTCAGCACTTCTACAGCCAGTACAACCAGCTCGACATCCGCCAGCGGCGATCCCATCCCGATCAGCTCCGCTCCGAATTGCCACTTTTCCCGGTTGTTCTTGCCGCTTTCTTCAAAAATGAAGGTATTAACTATGTAAAAGAGCTTGGCCAGCTCTTTGTCGGCCATGCTTTCGATGTAAAGCCTCGCTACCGGAATGGTAGCCTCAGGTCTCAATACTACCCTTTCTCCGCTCCATCCATCCCAGTCCAGGAAAGAATAAACCTTACCCAGCATCCCCGGCGTTAATGTTCCGGCCGAAGTAAACAGGTGTAAATATTCCAGAGTGGGCGTTTTGACCTCTTCGTATCCCCATTTGCGGCAGGAGTCCCGGAAGACCTCATTGATCACCCTGAATTTTTCCATATCCGCAGGGAAGAGGTCGCGCATCCCTTTAGATTTTTCTACTTTCATTTTTTACCCTCAACAAACAAGCTAAATTGTACACTATTTACCCTCATTTTCACAATCCCAGCTTCGCAAGGGGAGGCCTTAAAGGGGACGCCTTACGAGCGCTGTTTGAGGACTTCATACATTACCACCGCCGCCGCTACAGAAGCATTCAAAGAGGTGATTTTTCCCTTCATGGGAATGCTGGCTAAAAAGTCGCAATGCTGTTTCACCAGCTGGGAGATGCCTTTGCCCTCTCCGCCGATTACAATGGCCGTGGCTGTTTTAAAGTCGATCCGGGTGTATTCGTTTCCAGCGGACTGGTCTATTCCCACCACCCAGATGTTTTCTTTTTTCAAAGTCTCGATAGTCTGTGAAATATTGGTGACCCTGGCTACCGGTACGTATTCCAGCGCCCCGGAAGAAGCCTTTTCCACGATAGAGGTCAATCCGACCGCCCTTTTTTCACGGATGATTACACCATGTATTCCCGCAGCGTCCGCAGTGCGGATAATTGCACCCAGGTTATGGGGGTCCTCGATGCCGTCCAGTATGGCAAAAAAAGCAGTCTCGTTTTTCTCCCGGGGGATAGCCAGCAGGTCGTCCAGCTCGCAGTATTCTTTAGCTGAGGCAAATGCCAGGATGCCCTGGTGGGCTGTACCGAGGCTCTGCCGGTCGATAATCTGCCGGTCCACGTATTCTACCGGCACGCCTCTGCTGCGAGCCAGGTTCAATATTTCTGCAATAATACTATGTCTTTCCAGGTTTTTGGCCAGCAGGATTTTGTGAATCGGGCGCTCCGCCCGCAAAGCTTCAAAAACGGCATTTCTGCCCTCGATTGTGTCTGTCATGGTCACCTTCAATAAACAAAATAATTAACGATTGCCATACCATGGTATTCAGGCTATAATCATCTTACCACTAATATCGTCCTGTGTAATTAATATGAAAAAAATCATTCGTTTAACTGTATTTGTTCTGTTTTTCCTTTGCGGGACAGTCTCTCTGGCTGCAAGTCCTTCAGGACAGCAGGTTACCGTGCTGACCGTTAAGGGAACGGTTAATCCGGTGATGGCGGACTATATTCAACGGGGCATCGAGGACGCAGAAAAGAAAGGCTCGCAGGCCTGCATCATAAGCATGGACACCCCCGGTGGGCTGGACAGCGCCATGCGGGATATCGCTCAGTCAATACTGAATGCTCGTGTCCCGGTAGTGGTCTATGTTTCTCCCTCGGGCGCCAGGGCGGCTTCCGCCGGTGTTTTTATTACCATGGCCGCCCATGTGGCGGTTATGGCTCCCAATACCGCTATCGGGGCAGCTCACCCCGTATCCATGGGTGAAGACGGTGAACAGCAGATGTCTGACGAAATGGCGGCCAAAGTTACCAACGATGCCGCTGCTTATATCCGCAGCATCGCCGTTACCCGCGGGCGCAACGCGGACTGGGCTGAAAAAGCCGTGCGGGAGAGTGTCTCCCTGACAGAGGTTGAAGCCCTTGAACAAAACGTTATAGATATCGTTGCGCCTTCCCTGAAGGAACTTCTTGTCCTGCTGGATGGCCGCAGCGTAACCCTGATAGACGGTTCTGTAGTAACCCTCCACACCGCATCAGCGGATAAAGACTACATGAACATGAACTGGATTGAAGATTTTCTTTTCACCTTGAGCAATCCCAATATCGCTTATATACTGCTGAGCATCGGTTCCCTGGGAATAATGGCCGAATTGTTTAATCCCG